>JAXDMI010000148.1:0-12388 GCA_034666145.1 Myxococcales bacterium
CGGCGGGAACGCCTCTTCGGCGTGGCTCCAGGGATCTTCCTGGGTCTGCTTCAGCCCGAGGCTGACGCGCTCGGTCTCGGGGTTGTACTTGAGGACCTTGACGGTGACCTCGTCGCCGACCTTGAAGAGCTCCTCAGGGTGGTTGACGCGTCCCCAGGACATGTCCGTGATGTGGAGGAGGCCGTCGATGCCGCCGAGATCCACGAACGCACCGTACTCGGTGATGTTCTTGATGACGCCCTTGACGACCTTGCCCTCCTCGAGAGTCTCGAGGGTCTTGGTCTTCTGCTCGTCGCGCTCCTTCTCCAGGAGCACGCGGCGCGACAGGACGATGTTGCCGCGCTTCTTGTTGAACTTGATGACCTTGAATTGGTAGGTCTGCCCGATCAGCTTGTCCAAGTTGCGGATCGGCCGCAGGTCGACCTGCGAACCCGGCAGGAACGCCTTCACGCCACCCTTGATGGTGACGGAGAGCCCGCCCTTCACGCGCTGCGAGATGGTGCCTTCGATGAGCTCGTCGCGTTCGCACGCGCCGGAGATCTCATCCCAGACCTTCATCTTGTCCGCCTTCTCCTTGGAAAGCGTGACTAGGCCGTCGTCGTTCTCGCGGCTCTCGATGTAGACGTCGATCTCGTCGCCCGCCTTGACGGTGACCTGACCGGCCGCATCGTGGAACTCGCTGAGGGCGATCATGCCCTCGCTCTTGCCGCCGATGTCGATGATGACGTTGTCGCGCTGGACGACGACGACGATGCCCTTGACGATCTCTCCCTCTTTGCCGAACTCACCCGCGGTGATGCTCGCCTCGAAGAGTGCAGCGAAGGAATCCATTCCTCCGGCGCCGGAGTCGTGTTGCTCGGTTGTGGTTTCAGTGCTCATGCTTCGGTGAATCAGCCTCGTTTCGCCCTTCGCTCTGATTGAACGGAGGGCGCCTTTCTCCCCCATTACGGGGAGCGGGGGTTTAGCCCAGGGTTTTGGTGGTGTCAAAGGACACCGGCCGCGCTAGAGGCCGCGATCAGCCCAGTTTTGTCGGGGCTTCGTGAGACCTCAGAGCGACAGGTCGCTACCGGTGGCGTTCGGCAGGTCCTCGAGGAGCCTCGGCGGGATGGCGAGCTTCACGATCACCGTGTTGTTCTCGTGCGTGACCGTCGCGGTCTTGAGCCAATCGAGGGACGCTTTGCCGGGCTTCGGCGGCTGGCGGGCGATCTCGTCGAGGATGCGCTTGGTGTGCATCTCGGCGAGCGCGCTCGCGTCCTCACCGTCGTACTGGAGCTGCACGATCACCCCTGCTTTTCCGGGCTGGAGCGCGAGGGTGACGGCACGCAGCTTCCGCGTCAGCGGCCCGACTACCTGGCTGTTCGCGAAGCGTGGCCCGAGCAGGAACGTCGCGGCATCGAGGCGCACGGTGGCGAGCGCCTCGGGATCGGACTTGGGCGTGGGGCGTCCGAAGGGTGACGCGAAGGCCTGACGCGCACGACCGCGGGCGTCGCCGATGGTGCCGACCCACGTGCGATCGGGCAGCACGAAGACCGACCCGGCCCCGGCGCTCTGGCGATCGATCCACTCGTACTCCGGGACGCGTGCGCGCGAATCGACGAGACGGAGCACCGGATGGCCCGCCGCGTCCGTCATCTTCGCGGGGTCGAGGCTCGCGGGGACGCCGCGGATGACGAGCGCCGCGTCCTCGCCGTTCTGATCCTTGCGGATGCCGACGATGATCTCCTCGCAGCCCTCGAGGGCCTCGAGGGTCGTCGCGCCGCGCATCGCGCTCTTGGCCTGCGCGACGCGAAGGACGTTCTTGAAGAACACGCCGTACACGGCATCGCGCTTGATGGCCTGCGGGCGCACCACCGCATAGATCTCCGGCGTGCCGTCGAAGACGTCCTGCCACTGCGGGCCGACCTCGCGACGCGCGGTCTTCGGGCCGTCGTCGCTCGGCCCGCACGACGTGAGCAGCATCGTTGCCGGGAGGATCGCGAGAAGGATGCCGAGCGTACGAGAGCGCCCAAAGCTCTTTACGGAGCTCATGACGGCGCGACGAGCCGCACGTGCTCGAGCATGCGCGCGACCGTCTCCTCGAACGTGAGGGTCGTGGAGTCGACGAGGACGGCTCCATCGGCCTTCTTGAGCGGCGCCACGGCGCGGCCTTCGTCCTGCGCGTCGCGGCGTTTCACGTCGGCGAGCGTCTCCTCGAGCGTGACGGCCTGACCCTTCGCGACGAGCTCGGCGTGCCGGCGCGTCGCGCGGACCTCGGCGCTCGCGGTGAGGAAGAACTTCACCTCGGCGTCGGGGAAGACCACGGTTCCGATGTCGCGTCCTTCGAGGACCACGCCCCCGCCGGCACCTGCGAGACGCTGGAGCTCGAGGAGGACGTCACGAACCTGACTGTGCGCGGAGACCAGGCTCGCGCCTTGCGCCATGTCGGGCGTGCGGATCGCGTCCGAGATGTCTTCGCGTGTGATGCCGCCGCCGGTGTCGTTGGTGGCAAGCTTCACGCGGACGCCGAGCCCCGGATCACGCTCGAACGAGAGCGCGTTCTTCGCGACGAGGCCGGTCGCGAGGACACCGAGGCCAGGACCATCGCTCCAGGCGATGCCTTCGCGCTTCGCGGCGAGCGCGACCGCGCGATACATCGCGCCGGTGTCGACGAGCACGAAGGCCAGCGCATCGGCGAGGCGACGCGCGACGGTGCTCTTGCCGGCACCCGCGGGGCCGTCGATCGCGACGATGGGACGTGTACGCGTCACGCCCGTGGATTTATCACGGACGGCGCGGGAGGTCTCGTCGTTACTTCCCGCAGGTGGCGCGCTGCTCGGCCATTTCGCGGCGGAGGGTCTCGACCTCGCGACGGAGATCGGCGAGCTCCCTCTGCTGCACCTGGAGGGTCGCGACGGTCATGCTCGTGTAGCCGTAGAGGTCGATGCGGTCCCTGCCCTGCAGCACGGCGTGGCTGGCCGGCGCGTCTTCGATGATGAAGCCGAGGTGCCGCGCGGGGTCGCCTTCGAGGTAGCGATACGTCGTGAGGCGAAGCGACTGCGTGTCCTCGCTGATCTGCCGGAGCTCCGCGTCGGACAGATAATGGATCTCCTTCTTGAGGCGCGCGGTCGAGATGGGGCACTGGTTCATCTTGGAGTGCCACGTACCGCTCTCGCACAGGAAGCTCGTCGACTGGCACGGCTCCTGGCCGTAGTTGCAGTCGAGGCCCGTCGTCGTGCACGTCGCTCCGAGGTGAGGCCGGTCCGCAGGACAGCCCGTCATCGCGGCGCCGCAATCCCACGTCAGCGGAGTGCCGGCCTCGCATGGACGACCCACCGGGAACTGCGAGCCACAGTTCATGTGACAGATGCACGCGCCGCTCGCGTACGTGCACGTCTCGCCGTCGTTCGTGCACATGCCGTCCGGCGGCAGGGCCGCCTTCGTCGCCGGACACGTCATGGCGTTCTTCGTCGGACACGTGGGGCTGCCGGCCGGCGCGGTCACGCTCCACTTCGTACCGTTGCAGGTCGCGACGACGTCGCATTCGAGCGCGGGGTCACTGCCGTATTCGCATTCGAGGTTGCTCGTGGTGCACGGGGCGGCGTCGGCGGGCGCCGAGCTCGGACACGACGAGGACAGTCCGCCGCTGGTTCCGCCGCTCGTTCCACCGCTCGTTCCACCACTGGTGCCACCGCTCGAGCCGTCGCCCGTCGAGCCGTCGCCGCTGCCGCCTCCGGGCGCCGATGTCGTGGTCCCGCCGCAGGCGTAGATCGCGGCTACCACCGTCGCGACGGCCAAGCACGCGCTCGTCAAACGAAAGAATGTATGGTGCACGGAAACCCCCTTGCCAGAGGATCAGCGTATCACGCGGTGTTCGCGTCGATGCGGGCGCCGAGGGCGCGCAGCGTCCCGACGAAGCGCGGGAAGCTCGTGGCAATGCAGTCGCAGTCCACGATCGTGCTCGGGCCACGTGCGCCCAGCGCGAGCACACACGCGGTCATGGCGATGCGATGATCGCCCTTGCTCTCGACGCGCGCGGGCTCGAGCGGCCCTTCCCTGCCTTCGATGACGAGACCGTCGGGCAGCTCCTCGCACGTGATGCCGAACGCGCGCAGGACGCCGGCCATGGTCGCGATGCGATCACTCTCCTTCACGCGCAGCTCCTCGGCGTCGCGGATGGTGGTCGTGCCGATGGCCCGTGCAGCGAGCGCGCACGCGATCGGGATCTCGTCGATGGCGCGCGGTACCAGCTCGCCGCCGATGGTGACGCCGCGCATGCCCTGCTGCCACGCGGTGATCTCGGCGATCGGCTCGCCGCCCTGCTCGCCTTGCGGGACGATCTCGAGGCCGGCGCCCATGTGCCGCGCGATCTCGAGCAGCCCGACACGCGTCGGGTTGGTGCCGACGCCGCGCACGGTGACGCGCGAGCCTGGATAGATCTGCGCCGCAACGAGCAGGAATGCCGCTGCGGAGACGTCACCGGGGATCTCGATGTCGAAGCCCGGCATCTTGCCGTCCCATCCCGCGGGGTCGAGCTCGATCATCGTGCCCACGGTGCGCAGCGGGACGCCGAGCGCGTGGAGCATGCGCTCTGTGTGATCGCGCGAGAGCGTCGGCTCCTTGAACCAGGTCGTGCCGTGCGCGTAGAGGCCGGAGAGAAGGATGGCGCTCTTGACCTGCGCGCTCGACACCGGGCTGTCGTACTCGAGCGCGCCGAGTGCCTTGCCGTCGGGGAGTGGTCCGACCATCAGCGGAGGGAGGACCTCGTTCGCCTTGGTGGGGTGCGGCGCGCCTTCGATGATCGCTCCGCGCGCACGGAGCGGTCCCACGACACGCAACATGGGCCGACGCGTGAGCGAAGCATCGCCGACGAGCTTCGACGCGAACGGCTGACCGGCGAGCACGCCGGTGAGGAGGCGCATCGTGGTGCCGGAGTTGCCGCAATCGAGCGCGTCCTTCGGAGCCTGGAGGCCCATGAGGCCGGTGCCGGTGACGCGGAGCTCGCCCGGCGCGATGTCCTCGATGCGTGCGCCCATCGCGCGCATGGCGTTCGCGGTCGAGACGTTGTCCTCGCCGTACGAGAAGCCGCGGATGTTCGAGACGCCCTCGCAGAGCGATGCGAAGAGGAGCGAGCGATGGCCGATGCTCTTGTCCGAGGGCACCGGCACGCTGCCGACGAGCCCGCGATCGAGCGGATGGACGACGAGGTCGGTCACGAGCGGTCCTTCATCTCACGCGGTCACGGCAGCGATCGCGAGCAGGACGCCGGCCATACCGGTCGACGTCGCGATGGCCCAGTAGCCCCACTTGCGCGCGGGCGTGCCGCCGCCGTTCTTGATCAGGTAGTAGCCGACGGCATTGCACGCGAGGCCGACCAGCGCGCCGAACGCGAGCAGAGCCCACGCGAAGGAACCCATCCCGGCGCGACCGATGACGCGCCACGCGAACAGCGTGAAGAACGAGACGTGTGCAACGGCGCAGGCTGCCGCGAGCGTCGTGGCGATGGCCGATACCTTGTCGTTGCGAATACGAAACATGGTCATTGTCCCATCAGCGACGGCACCTGCGCGAGGAGCGCGCGCAGGGATTGGTCATCGACGAGCAGCGAGACCTGCACGTCGCTCTTGTCCGTCTTCACGTCGACGTTCTGGAGCTTGACGCCGAACACGGCGAGCAGCTTCGCGTAGCCCATCCCCTGCTTGACCACCGCCGCCGATTGCTCGGCGGACGCCGCGTCGGCATACGTGATGCTGCCGGCGAGATTCACGCCGTCCTTGAACGTCGCGACGAGGCGCGCCGCCTTGAGGTTCGTGATGAGCGGCGACGGGATCTGCTTCGCGTTCTCCGGCGGGATCGGCGTCGACGCGAAGTCCGCAGCGACGGCGAGCGCTGCGCCCGACGTCTCGACGGTGGAGATCATCCACGGCGCGATGTCGCGCTTCACGCGCTTGTCGTTGATGCGCTCGAGGACGCGGCGGATGCCTTGCTCCGTGCCGACGATGGCGCGCGTGTCCGAGAGCAGCGTGAAACCGATGTTGTTCACGGTGTAGACATCGCGGCCCGTGTACTGCGAGACGACGAGCGTGCCGCCGTTCTTCGTGGGCGTCTGGCTCGTCGCCACCTGCTTGATCTTCGCGCTGTCGAAGCGCCCGATGACGATCGCGGCGACGTCGATGCCCTGGTACGAGTAGCTGGCGAAGGTGACGCGGTCGACGTCACGGGAGGCCTGAAAACCAGCCTCCGTTCCGATCGGTACGTACTTCTCGACGAGCTTCGCCAGGTCGGCGCCGAAGGTCTGACTCGAGAAGAACGCGCGCGCGTCGACGGTGCCGACGGCGATGGCGTTGCCGGGCAAGAGCGCGAGCGCATCGTCCATGCTGGGCTCGGCGGTCGGTGACTTCACGTCGGTCTTGTCGCTACCGCCGCAACCGGGCACGGCGGCGAGCGAGAGCGTCATGGAGAGGAGGGAAAAGAAGAACCAGCGCAGCGCGTTCATGGTTGGCGCCGAGCCTACCACGAGGCCTTCTCACGACGTCGTGTACGAGCCCAGGACCTTGAAGAACTTGGAGTGACGTCGCACCTCTTCGATGGCGCCGACGATGGGACGGTCGGTGGCGTGCCCCTGCACCTCGATGAAGAAGAGGTACTGCCAGCTCTCGCCGGGCGTGGGTCGCGACTGGATCTTCGTGAGGTTGACGCCGCGCTCGGCGAACTGCTTGAGCACCTCGTGCAGCGCGCCGGGCGAATCGCTCACCGCGAACACGACAGCCGTGAGATCGCCGCCCGAGCGGCTCGACGGACGCGTGCCGACGATCGCGTAGCGGACGCGCTCCTCGCCCTCGTCGCGAACGTTGCGCTTGAGGACCTCGAGGCCGTGCTGCGCGGCGATCGACTCGTGCGCGAGCGCTGCAGAACGCGGATCGGCGGCGGCGAGCTGGCACGCGCCCATCGGCGTCTTCACGTCCATGACCTGCGCGCCGGGGAGATCGGCGGAGAGGAAGCGCTGGCAGTGCGCGCGGTCCTTCGCGCTCGCGTAGACCTTCTCGATCTCGGCGGTCGACCCGGCCTTGCTCGCGAGCTGCAGGTTCACGTTGGTCTCGAAGCACGCAACGATCTTGAGATCGCTCGGCGTGAGCGCGGCGATGGTGGCCTGCATGAGGCCGTCGGTGCGCGTCTCGTAGGGAACGACCGCGTAGCTGGCGCGCTGGCGGGTCACTTCGTCCAGCGTGGCCGCGACCGAATCGCACGCGGTGTACTCGGCAGCGACGCCGAAGCGGCTGCGCGCGGCTGCGTGCGCGAACGCGCCGTCGAGCCCGCAGAACGCCACCACGACGGGCGCCTCGAGCGAAAAGCACGTCGCCACGATCTCGCGGAAGATCTCGCGCATCGCCTCGGGCGGAAGATCGCCGCCGGCCGCGTTGGCGACGATGGCCTCGATCTGCGCGCGCTCGGGCAGCGAGATGGGAGAGGCCAGCGACTTCCGTGCCTCACCGACGCGCTTCGACAGCTTCGCGCGGCGCTCGAGCGCGGCCAGGAGCTGCGCGTCCACCTTCCCGATCTCCTGACGGAGCTCCTCCACTTCGCGGCGCTTGTCGGTCATGGTTGTCGTACAGGTTAGCACCGTTGCGCGTCACTCACCTGCGAGCCCTTCGCGACAAGTACGAGCAGATGCTCCGCTTGCGACAGCTCCATGCACGCGCCAAGGCGGAGCCTGATTTCGTCGAGCCCGATCCGCGCGCGTCGATGGCGGCGCTCGCGCGGCAGTGGCCAGGCGCGCTGCGCGAGCTCGACGAGCTGCCGCTCGAATCGATCGAGGCACGCATCGCAGAGCTCGCCCTTGCCGAGCGCGATCCGTCGTGCGTGACGCCGTGGATGAAGGCGCAGGCCGAGTTCCACCGCCTCGCGCGCGGTGCGCTCGCCGTGAAGCGATGGCTCGCGGGGCGACCGCCGACGCCGGAGCTCGAAGCGGCGTTCGCTGCCGCGCTCCTCGCGATGCCGGAGCGCGAACGCGAAGACGCGTCGGAGTGGGAGCACGATCTCGCGGCGGTCGCGAATCCGCCGCGCGGGCGCGTGATGGACCTCGTCTACGTGAAGGTCGCGCGCGCGCTCGGCGTCGACGTCAGGACGGCGCGTGCCGCGGCGCTGCCGCCGCGAAGACGAGCGGGCTCACTTCGACGGCGTGCTGGAGCCTGAGCTCGAACCGCCGGACCCGCCCGACGAACCGCCGCCCGACGAACCGCCGGAGCCGGAGCCACCCGACGAACCGCCGGAGGACCCGGAGCTACCCGAGCCGCCGCTCGCCGCCGGACTCGCCGCCGGAGCCGCCGTTCCCGAGCCGCCGGACTCCCCGCCCTTCGCGGGCGCCGCAGCCGCCGCGGAGCCGTCGGATTTCCCCTCGCCGCCCTTCGTCTTGGGCGTCGAAGAGTAGAGGTCCGCGTACCAGCCGCCGCCCTTGAGGATGAAGTTTCCCCCAGAGATCTGGCGCTTGGCGGTGGACTTGCCGCACGTGGGACAGACCTCGAGGGCCGGCTCGGAGATCTTCTGAACCTCTTCCCACTCGTTCTTGCAGTCGGTGCAGACGTATTCGTACGTGGGCATGAAGGGTTACGAGGGTTATGCGTCATCGCGCGCCGCTTTTCACGTGAAAAAACGCTGAACATCGATAACCGCTTGCGTGGCCGCCCGTTCAGGCGTAACACCTGAACACTGACCGTATGTGAAGTGACACTACGTTCGGCATACGGCCAGTGTTCGCGGGCCGCCTGCCCGTTCCTGGGTTCCGCCGAGTGGCGCTGCTCCTCTTCTAGGGGTACGTGCCGACCCGCGCCCGCCAATCTTTTCCACAAGATCTCCCCAGCAGAACCATGAAGATCAAGCGCCTCGAGCTCCAGGGGTTCAAGTCGTTCGTCGACCGGACCGTGGTCAATTTCGATCACGAGATCATGGCCATCGTCGGCCCCAACGGCTGCGGTAAGTCGAACATCGTCGACGCCATCCGCTGGTCGATGGGCGAGCAGAGCGCGAAGCACCTGCGCGGCCGCAGCATGGAGGACGTGATCTTCAGCGGGTCGGAGTCCCGCTCGCCCGCCGACTTCGCCGAGGTCACGCTCACCTTCGAGAACGACGACCCGACCGACGTCCCCATCGAATACAAGGACTACGCCGACATCGCGGTCACGCGTCGCCTGCATCGCAGCGGTGACAGCGAGTACCTGATCAACAAGACGCCGGTCCGCCTCAAGGACATCACCGACCTCTTCCTCGGAACGGGCATCGGCACGAAGGCGTACTCGATCGTCGAGCAGGGCAAGATCGGCCTGATCGTCAGCGCCAAGCCCGAGGACCGCCGTCTCCTCATCGAAGAAGCCGCCGGCATCACCAAGTTCAAGAGCCGCAAGAAGCAGGCGGAACGCAAGATGGAGATGACGCAGCAGAACCTGCTGCGCGTCGGCGACATCGTCGCGGAGATCGAGCGCAACCTCGGCTCTCTCAAGCGTCAGGCCGCGAAAGCCGAGCGCTTCATCTCGTATCGCGGCGAGCTCGAGGACCTCCAGCTCCACGACGCGTCGCACAAGTTCCTCGAGCTGCGCGGATGGATCGTGCTCGAACAGAGCGAGGTCGATCGCCTCACGCTCGAGGCCGACGAAGCGAAGGCGAGCCTCGCCGCGCGCGAGGCCGAGCTCGAGAGCGCGCGCCTCGAGGCGCACACCGCGGAAGAGACGCTCGAGCAGGCCAACGCCGCCGCGTTCGCGGCCGACAACGAGGTCCGCTCCGAAGAGGCCGCCATCGAGCGCGCCAAGGATCGCATCGAAGCCCTCCGTCGCCGCGAAGCGCAGGCCGAGACCGAGCTGCACGAGATCGAGGAGCAGGGCGCTGTTCTCGGCCGCGAGCGCGACACCGTCGCGGCCGACGTGGCGGTGCTCGAAGACGGCGAGACCGGCGAAGCCAGCGCCGCCGCTGCGCAGGAAGCGCAGCTCGCGGAGCTGGCCACCGAGCACGAGACCGCGCAGCGGCTCGTCGTGGAGCTGCGCGAGGCAATGAGCCGCGCGCAGGCCGAGATCGCGAGCTCCGAGGCGAAGCTGCAGGGCTTCGATCGCCGCAAGCAGGACATGATCCTCCGCGAGGAGAAGCAGGCCGCGGAGCGCGAGGAGCGCGAGGGCAACGTCCTCGAGCTGACCGCGCGCACCGAGCAGCTCGCGCTCGCCATCGACGATCTCACGAGCGGCAAGGTCACCACCGCCGAGGAGCGCACGCAGCTCGAAGAGCGGCTCGGCGATCTCCGCCGCGCCATCACGACGAGCGAGCATTCGCTCGAAGAAGCGAAGGCGGAGGCCTCGAAGAAGCGCTCGCGCCTCCACGCGCTCACCGAGATGCATGCGCGTCGCGAGGGCGTCGGCGCCGGCGCGAAGGCGCTCGTCGAGACCAAGGACAAGAGCCTCGCCGGCCTCCTCGCCGATCGCATCGAGGCTCCCGCCAACCTCACCGCCGCGCTCGCCGGTTTGCTCGGCAGCCACCTCGAAGATGTCGTCGTCGACGACGTGTCGCGTGGCGTCGAGCTGCTCACCGAGCTCGCGGCCGCGCGGAAGGGCCGCGCCACCATCGTCCCGCGTCATCCCGCGTATGTCGCGGGCCGTCCGGCGCCGTGGATCCACGATCGGCTCGATGCGGGTCGCGCCGCGCTCGAGGGCATCGTCGGACGCCTCGCCGATGCGCTGCGCTTCGCGCCCGAGGACGAGGCGCTCGTTCGCGTCGTCGTCGGCGACGCCATCGTCGTCGAAGACGTCGCCGCCGCCATGCGCGTTCGCGCGCTCGGAGCTGGGTATCGCGGCGCCGATCTCGCCGACTCCACCCTCGTCACGCGCGACGGCACGGTGTTCCACACCGACGGTCGCGTATCCGGCGGCACCGGCGAAGAGGCCGCGGCGCACATGCTCGACGTCGCTCGCGAGATGCGCGAGCTCCAGGTCGACGTCACCCGACTCGATGCGCTCGTCAGCGAGCGTCTCGCGCACCATCAGTCGCTGCGCTCGCAGATCGGCGAGTGCACCGGCGCTCTCGAGCGCGCGCGCCAGCAAGCCCACCAGAGCGAGCTCGCCCTGGTCCACGCCGAGAAGGATCTCCGCGCGGCGGAGGCCGAGCTCGAAGGCCACAATCGCCGGCTCGAAGCGCTCGGCGCCGATCTCGAGGAGCTCCGTCGCGCGATCGCCGAGGCCGAGGCCGAGCGCGCGGGCGCTCAGGAGATCCTCGAAGCGGCACGCGCCGCGCTCGAAGACGTCGCTTCGCGCATCACCGATGCCGAGACGCGCGCCACCGAGTGGCGCGATCAGGTCCATTCGCAGCAGCAGCTCGTCATGGAGCGCAAGGTCGCGCTGGCCGGCGCACGCGAGAAGCTCTCCGCCGCGCGCGGCACGCTCCAGCGCCTCGCGCGCAGCGAGACGGAGCTCGGCGAGCGCGCCAAGCGTCTCGACACCGAGCTGGAGCGCGGCGCCGCCGAGTACGGCGCGACCGCGGCCACGCTCGTCCGTCACAAGGAGCACCTCATCGACGCGGTCGATGCCGCGCGCGTCGCTCACGATCTGCAAGCCGAGACGCGCACGGTCTTCGACGCGTTCCGCTCCGATCTCACAGAGCGCGAGGCGGGCCTCAAGGACCTCCGCACCCGCGCGAGCGAGTCGCGCGATGCCCTCGCCGAGCACGAGATGGCGCTCCGCGAGCGTCAGCTCTCGATGAATCACCTGCTCACGGGCGTCCGCGAGAAGTTCCGCGGGCTCGATCTCCCGCGCGTCATCGGCGACTACCACCTCCGGCCCGCGCCCGACGGCGAGCTGCGCGATCGCATCCAGGAGCTCATGGGCCTCCTCGATCGCATGGGCAGCGTCAATCTCGACGCCATGCGCGAGCACGAGGACGCCGAGAAGCGCTTCGTCTTCTACACGACGCAGAAGGCCGACCTCGACAAGGCGCTCGCCGATCTCGAACGCGCCATCCAGCAGATGAACCGCGAGAGCAAGAAGCTCTTCGAAGAGACGTTCGCCGCGGTCAACGAGCGCTTCCAGACCATCTTCCCGAAGATGTTCCGTGGCGGTCGCGCAGAGCTGCGTCTCACCAACCCCAGCGACATGCTCGAGACCGGAATCGACATCGTCGCGCAGCCGCCCGGCAAGAAGCTCTCGAGCATCGAGCTGATGAGCGGCGGCGAGAAGGCGCTCACCGCCGTCTCGCTCATCTTCGCCATCTTCCAGATCAAGCCGTCGCCGTTCTGCATCCTCGACGAGGTCGATGCCCCGCTCGACGAGGCGAACGTCGGTCGCTACTGCGACATGATCCGCGAGATGACGGATCGCTCGCAGTTCATCCTCATCACGCACATCAAGAAGACGATGCAGATGGTCGACATCCTGCACGGCGTCAC
>JAXDMI010000149.1:0-3255 GCA_034666145.1 Myxococcales bacterium
TTGTTCTCGACGATCCAGACGAGCTTCGGGATGCCGTACTCGAACGCGGTGATCAGCTCCATGCCGTTCATCGTGAAGCAGGCGTCACCGATGATCGCGACGACGGGCCGGCCTCCGCCGGCGAGCGCAGCCCCGATCGGAGCCGCCGTGCCGTGCCCCATCGAACCGAAGCCGAGGTTCAGCACGAACCTCTGTTGGCCGTGCATCGTGAGGTAGTGGATGTTGGAGAGCATGTGCCCGCCGATGTCCGAGAACACGACTGCATCGTGAGGAAGAGCTTCCTCGAAGTCCTTCCTCCACCGCTGCGGCGTCACGGGTACGCGGTCGGAGTCGCGCAGCTCGGGATCACTGTAGCTCCGAACCGGCGCCGGCTCCTTGTCCCAGACCGATGCCGCCTTCGCTCCTTCGCGCAGTGCGCGATGCACGTGATAGACGATCTCGACGAGGATGGTCTGCGCGTCGCCGACGAGCGCCACGTCGACCGGATAGTTGCGGCCGATGCGGTCGGCGTCGATGTCGAGTTGCAGGAACGTGCGATTCTTGCGCAGCTTCGGCGCCCAGTTCAGCGTGGCCGTTTCGTTGAGTGACGTGCCGACGGTGAAGAGGACATCGACATCGGGGCCGAGGAGCGCGTCGCGCGCGGCGGCGTGTCCGGCGAATCCCATGACGCCGAGCGCGAGCGCGTGGTCCTCCGGGAAGACACCTTTGCCTCGAGGTGTCGTGGCAACGCGCGCGGGAAGCAGCTCGGCGAGCGCGCGCAAGTGCTCCTCGGCACCGGCGCTGCACACGCCGGCACCGGCGAAGATCGCGGGGTACTTCGCACTCATGAGCAGCGACGCGGCGCGGCTGACGGCGACACGATCGAACGTGCTGGTTTCGGGACGATACGTCTTGGGGTCGAACCACGCTTCGGCGAGCGGCTTTTCCCAGAGATCGACGGGTACGTTGAGGTGAACCGGGCCCGGTCTCCCCGTCAACGCGTAACGGAGGGCACGTCGTAGGTGCTGTGCCATGCTCTCTGGCGTCGTGACCATCGCGGAGTACTTCGTCACCGGCCGGAACATGGCGACGATGTCCATGTCCTCGCGCGAGGTCTCTTGGGCCGCCCCCTTTCCGAGCGCGTGCGTCGCAGCCTGTCCCGTGACGACGAGCATCGGGACGCCATCGGCGAACGCGCACGCCACGCCGGTGATCATGTTGGTGGCGCCGGGCCCCGACGTGCCTGCGCACACCGACATGCGACGACCGACGCGCGCGTAGCCGTCCGCCATGAAGGCCGCCCCCTCCTCGTGCTTCGTCATGACGAGCGCGATGTCCGGATCGGCCTCGATGACCGCGAAGAACGGGTAGAGAAGGCCGCCGGGGATCCCGAACACGACGCTCACGCCTTCCGCCTTCAGGTACTTGAGGAACACGTCGATGACGCGAGGGCCGGGCGCCTGACTGGTGGGCGCAGGAGGTGGCGGGGGAACCGAGATCGTCACGAGCCTTCTGCCTTTCGAATGGTAACGACGCGCGTGATCATACTCTCGAGGTTGTCCTCACCGGGAGCGGCGGGACGTACCGTGCTCGTCTGCCGTACAGGGAAGTGCGCCCAGAACGTCGTGCCGACGGTCGCCTTGGACATCACGTCGAGGCGGCCACCGACCTGCGCGAGCAGGCGAACCGCGCTCGAGAGACCGATGCCGTAGCTGCCCGCCGACGTGGGCTCGTTTGCGGGGCGCGGTCGAAAGATGCGCTCGACCTTGTCCGTCGGGATCCCCTCGCCCGTATCAGAGAGCTTGAGCGTGAGGAAACCCGAGGCGTGGCTCGTCGCGGTGTCGGGCGTTCCGCTCAACTCGAGAACGATGCTTCCGCGATGCGTGTACTTCGACGCATTCGTGAGGAGGTTGTCGACGATGCGATCGAAGACAAGTGGGTCGATGACAATCGACTCCGGCGCCTCGCGCGTACAGAAAACGCTGACCTTGATGTCGCGCCCGTGAACCAGTGCCCGCAAGCGGCGCCGGAAGATCTCGGCCAGCGGCTGTACCACCACCGGCTTCGGCGTGAGCTTGACGAAACCAGGATCGTGCGCCGCGACCTCCATCAGTCCGGAGAGCATCGTCTCGATCTGCGCAGCCGCGAGCTCCATGTCCTGAAGCGCCTCCTTTGCTTCGCCGGTGGAGAACCGTTCGCGAAGGAACTGGGCATTGCCGCGCACGACGAACAGCGGATTGCGCAGGTCGTGCGAGAAACCGCGGATCGAGCTGACACGGGACTGCTGGAGCGAATC
This sequence comes from Myxococcales bacterium, assembly GCA_034666145.1. GTDB lineage: Bacteria > Myxococcota_A > Polyangia > Polyangiales > Polyangiaceae > Labilithrix. The sequence continues at coordinate 2,276 of JAXDMI010000149.1, forward strand.
GAGGCCGTCGACGATCGTCTCGAGCGTCGTGGTGCGCTCGGCGACTTGTTGCTCCATCAGACGGATCCACTCGCGCTGGCGCTGGTTCAGCGCGAAGATCTCGGAGCGCGTTTCGGCCTCGGCCTGACCGAGGTCTCGGAGCACGTCGTTCAGCTCCTGGCCGAGCGTGATGTTCACGCCGTGCATGCGCCGCAGCTCGAGGACGTGCCCAACCGTTGCGCCGAGCAGCGGAAACGCCACCCAGAACGCCCAGGCCGAGCCGATGTGCTGCGCGGCCCAAGCGAGCCCGATGCCGATCGCGAGGCCCACGAGCACGGGAAGGATGCGCCAGCTCTCGAACCACTCGAGGTCGTACTCGCAGCAATCGTCGCCACGCGCGATGCACGAGCGCTCCTCGAGCTGGGCTGGCGGCAGGTTCCACATCGTCGGCCCCTGGACCCAGTGGGCCTGGCGCGAGAGGCACATCAGGCGCGACTCGGGATTCTTGCTCCGGTACCGGACCGTGAAACTGGATCGCGCGGATTTGATCGTCTCGAACGCGCCTGCACGCGTGACCTGCTTCGAGACCTTTACGACGGACTCGTAGAGGCGCTGCGGGGAGAGCGCCCAGATCATGAAGCGGAGCGCGCCGTAGCCCTCCTCGAAGCGATAGGCGCAAGCCTTCCCGAACGCCTCGTCGTCCGCGACGAGCTCGCGCGCCTTCTCCAGGATCGTCTCGAATTGTTGGAGCGAGACCCAGACAGTCGAGCCGTCGAAGTCACGCGCACGCACTCCGCCGGCAGCGGCGACCGCCTCGAGTGCGGCGCTCCCCTTGGTCTCCTCTATCCAGCGCGCCAGGGACCAGAGGATCCGCAGGCTGTAGTCGGCCGAGGCTGCGGGAGATTCGCTCATGCTTGCGGGACGGGGACCGATCGAGAACTGAGACGCTAGTAAAGGCTTCGCTCGCGAGCGGGTCAACGGCGGTGACGACGACGCGAGAT
>JAXDMI010000150.1:0-10624 GCA_034666145.1 Myxococcales bacterium
AGGAACGCCGAGCGTCGCGAAGCCGAAGAGGTCGGGGATGACGAGCAGGTGCGAGAACTTGCCGCCGACGCGCTCGACGATCTGCAGGAGCTTCGGTCCGTCGACGCCGGGCATCGCGAGCACCGCGTACGGGATCTTGAGACGCGTCGCGAGCACCGGCGCGAGCGACAGATCGCCGACGACGGGAACGCCCTCGACCTCCGCGAACTTGCCGCGCGGGAACTGCGACGCATCCTTGGGGATCGCGCGGTCGCGACCACGCGGCTTCGCGCTCTCCGGTCCGAGGAACTGGTTGTCCTCGCTGCCCGTCGAATTGACGTCGACGCGCGAATGCCACGACGTCGGCGCGATCGGGATGTGGTCGGAGCTGATCGGCGCGTTGAGCTCGCCGTCGGGGCCGAAGAGGTCGTCGGACAACGCCTGCCGCTGCGACTCACTCAGGAAGTGCGCCGCCGACACGTTGACCGAGTAGACGTCCATCACCTCGTTGGTGAAGCTCGCGCGCAGCGTGCCGTGCTTCGCCGGATCGTCGTCGAGGAGCATCACCGGCTTGAGGCCCGAACGGGGCTGCGCCTTGAGCGTACGAACGATCAATCGCCCTGTTTTTGCGGCTCCCAGCACGCACACGGGAATGCCCCACCATGCTTGCGTACACAGTCGATTACGGACGATCGAGCGGATGACCGGCACCAGGAACAGCGTCGCGAGCCACCACACGCCACGCACCAGCACGCCCCACTTCACGATCGGCAGGTTGCCGAGCGTCGACAGCAGCGACGCGCCGAGGTGCACGAGCGACGTCGCGAAGACGATGTCGCGGATCTCGTCGGGCGTGCTCTTCGCCATCGGGGAGTACAGCTCGAGCCCGAGGTACGTGAGCATGCAGAGCCCGATCGACGGACCCACGACGAGCCACGACGACCAGTCGATGCCGCCGAGATCGGAGTACGTGCGCGCCCAGTGCACCGCCGTCGCCACGAGCGCCGCGAGGAACAGCGAGAACACGTCCGTCACGAGCAACGTGAGGACCGTGTAGGTCGGCTTCGTGAGGACCTTGAGACCGGCGACGTCCTTGTTCTCACGCGCGGCCAGCGAGACGTCGGTGCTGTAGCCGGTCTTCTTGCGGACCTTGAGCTGATCGATGAGCGCGCGGGCGATCGCCTCTTCGGTGCACGCCCCGAGCGACACGAGGATGCGGCCGATCTGACCGCCGCGCTCCTCTTGGATGGCGATCCCCCGATCGATGTTCTCCTGCGTGACCGCTCCGTTGCGCAGGAGCACCTCGCACAGCAGGCTGCCCGTGTTGCGCGGCGGCGCGGGGCTCGACGATCCGAGCACGGCGCTCGGTGCCCGGATGACCGGCGCAACGATGTCGATGCGAGGCTGCTTCGTTCCACCGACGGCGACACCGTCCGCGCTCACGGTGATCGGATCGACCGGTGTCTGTTGGATTCGGATCGTCGCGGCGGGTGGCGGAGGCGTGCCGGCAGCGGGCGTGATCTTGGCGACGACGGGCGATGTGCCGCCGGTGAGCGATGGCTGCGTGCCGGGAGCGGGAGGCGCAGAGGACGTCACCGGCATGCCGGCCGCAGGCGTCGCGCGTCGCGGAACGATCCCCGCAATCCCACCGACGAGCGTTCCCGTCGGCATCGGCGTTCCGGTCGCCGGCGTGCGACGGCGCGGCACGATCGGGGGCGGGCTCGTCGACCCGGTTCCGATCAACGTCGTGTTCGAGCCGCCGACACCACGCGGCGGCGGTGACGATCCCGTGCCCATCGGCGGCGGCGGCCGCGAGCTGCCTCCGCCCGAACCGCCGATGACGGCCGTGATGGGGGGCGGCGGACGCGAGCTTCCTCCTGTCGACCCGCTGGCGATGACCGGCGGCGGACGCGAGCTTCCAACGGTTCCCGGAACGGGCGGCGGTCTGGAGCTCGGACCCGAGCTCGAGCTCGGACCCGAGCTCGGGCGCGAGCTGGTGCTGATCTCCTGCGCGGCCTTCGCCTTTGCCTTCGACTCCGCGCGGGCGCGCGCGGCCTCCTCGATCACCGCGCGCGCGGATGCGGGAAGCGCCGACGCGAGCGTCGTGTGGATGTCGACCGGCGGGTTCGCTGCTGCATCCCCCGAAGCTGCATCGCGCGGCGGCGGCGGCTTGGACGGGGGCGAAGATGACGGCGGCGCCTTGGCGTCGCCGCCCTGATCAGAGCTGCTCACCCGCGAGAGTATAGACGAGTCTGTCTTCCCGCTTCCACCGCGGAGCCACCCAGGATCGCAGCACCTCACCGATGAGATAGAGGTGCTCGAAATGATCCTTCGGGCCGCGACCGCGGAACCCACGAACGTGGAGGTTTCCCGCGTCGGCGCGCTTGGTCATGGTCATCGAGCGCCAAGAAGGAGAGGCCGGCTGCGCATCGGACGCATCGGCATCGATGACCGTACTGGGGACCTCGATCGCTGTGAGCAGCGCCTGGGTCGCTTCGGCCGAGCTCGCGTAGTCGGGCGGGATGATCGACGAGTGCGTGATCGCCATCGTCTTCTTCCCTGCGGCAGCGTCCTTCGCGAAGCGAACGAACGTGCGCATCATCTTCACGTCGACCCGGTCCGCGCCCTGCGCCGGCGTCTTCGGATTCGGATCCTTGTACTGCGAGTGCAGGCTGTCGTTGAGGATCACCGTGTCGACCATCGCGTAGTAGCGATCGACTGCGAGGATCTTGCTGACCGCCGCGAAGCCGGCGCTCCACGACGCGAGCGCGAGGTGACGAACGTGGACGCCGCTCTTGCCCGTCTGCGTCTCGAGGTTCTTCACGAGCTCGTCGAGCATGCGACCGAAGCGCGCCGGGTTGGCGAGCGCGTCGGCGTACGCGCCGCTGCCGATGCCGTAGCCGCACGAGACGAAGACGGCGTTGACGCCGCTCTCCTTCATCTGGCGCTCGGCCATCTGTCCCGCATGGAAGTGGAACACGACGTCGACGCCGCCGTCCGAGGCGACGAAGTCGGCCTTCGGCGAGAGGTACGTGCCGAAGCTCAGCCCGCGCCACTTATCGAACGCGAGCGTCTGCGCGACGATGTCCGCCGCGGGCGTCGCGGGCGCTGCATTCGCCACCGACGCACGCGCGAAGATCGCGCACGCGAGCATCACGACGCTCATCAGGAGCATCGAGCGCGGCGCGACGTTCAAGAGCCTTTGGCGCGGAGCTCCCACGGGGTTCCGAAGCCTAAGCGTCACCTCGATGGTTGGACCTCGAAAAGCTCTTCCACACACGCATTTGAGTGGCACATGGACCCACGGGGTGGGGCGCCGCGCTGCGTCGCAAGAACGTCGCGCGCTGCGTCTTTGCCGCTCAGATGCGCAGGCCGGGCGCCGGGAACTTCGCGCACACTTCCTTCACCTCGGCCGCGACCTTCGCGATCTCCGCTTCGTCCGTCGACTTGGTGATCACGCGATCGATCCACGCAGCGAGTCGCTCCATCTCCGCGGTGCCCATGCCGCGCGACGTCACGGACGGCGTGCCGATGCGGAGGCCCGACGGATCGAACGGCTTGCGCGGATCGAACGGCACCGCGTTGTAGTTGGCGACGATGCCGGCGCGATCGAGCGCCTGCGCCGCGGGCTTGCCGGCGATGCCCTTGTTCGTGAGATCCACGAGCATCAGGTGATTGTCGGTGCCGCCGGTCGTGACCGCGAAGCCGTGGTACATCAGCGCCTTCGCGAGGATCGTCGCGTTCTCGACGATGCGGTGCGCGTACTGCTTGAACGAAGGGTCGAGCGCCTCCTTCGCAGCGACGGCGATCGCCGCCGTGGTGTGGTTGTGCGGGCCGCCCTGCAGTCCGGGGAACACCGCCTTGTCGATCGCCGAGGCGTGCGCCTTCTTGCAGAAGATCATGCCGCCGCGCGGACCGCGGAACGTCTTGTGCGTCGTCGAGGTCACGACATCCGCGATGCCGATCGGCGACGGATGCGCGCCGGTCGCGACGAGCCCCGCGATGTGCGCCATGTCGGCGGCGAAGACCGCTCCGACCTCGTCGGCGATGGAGCGGAAAGCTGCCCAATCGAGCGTGCGCGGATACGCGGTGGTGCCGGCCCACAGGAGCTTCGGCTGGTGCTCCTTCGCGAGCTTGCGCACCTCGTCCATGTCGATGCGGTGATCTTCGCGGCGCACGCCGTAGGGCACGCTCTTGAAGTACTTGCCGGTGATCGACACGGTGTGTCCGTGCGTGAGGTGACCGCCGGCGGGGAGGCCGAGGCCCATCACCACGTCGCCCGGCTTGCAGAACGCGAGGTAGACGGCGAGGTTCGCCGGGCTGCCGGAGTACGGCTGCACGTTGACGTGCATGTCCTCCTCGCCGCCGGCCGCTGCTGTCGCACCGAACAGCTTCTTGAGCCGCGCGATGGCGAGCTCCTCGACCTGGTCGATGACCTGCTGGCCCTCGTAGTAACGCTTGTGCGCGTACCCCTCGGAGTACTTGTTCGTGAGGCAGGAGCCCGTGGCCTCCATCACCGCACGCGACGCGTAGTTCTCGCTGGCGATGAGACGCATGGTCTCGTGCTCGCGAACGTTCTCCTCCGCGATCAGCTTTGCGATCTCGGGATCCGCCTCGGTCAGGTTTCGCTCGGCCATGCCTTGCGGAATACCGCACAAATTCGGCCGCGTCACGGGTCAGCCGAAGTATATAGAGAGCCGATGCGTGGCTACGTCTTCGGCGCGACGCTCCTGATCGCATGGCTGGGTTCTGCGACGGCGTTCGCGGATTCCGTGACCGGCGCGGTGCCGCCGCCGCCCGACGTGGCCGAATCGGCCGCGTCCGCGTCGCCCGACGCCGCGTACGGACCCGGTTCTCCGCCGGCGCCCGCGCTCGACGCCGCAGAGGACCCGACGCTGCGGAAGAACGTGGCGGTGCGTCGCAACGGCGTCGTCATCGGCGTCGCTCCCGGCATCGGGTTCGCAGGCGCGAGCGGGTATCCGAACAACGCGCGCCTGGTCGGCAACCCCAGCTTCTTTTCGGAGAGCCCGGTCCTCGTCGGCTCGTCGACGACATACTTCTTGATGGGCGCGCTCACCGACTACCTGTCGTTCGGTCCGATGGTGAACGTCGCGAAGTTCACGAGCGAAAAGTGGACGTCGACGGGGCTCGGCGTCGGCTTCCGCGCCGAGGTGTTCCCGTTGCTCGCGCTCTTCCCGCGCCTCGCCGACCTCGCGGTGTACGGACAGGCGGGCATCGGCACGACCGAGCTGAAGGCGAGCGGAAATTTCCCGAGCGCCGACGGCACGCAGTCATTCCTCGGTCTCGGGCTGCACCACGAGTTCCGTTTGTTCCGCTTCCTCGGCGGCCACATCGCCGGCGGTCCGTACGTCGAGTACGACGCGATCTTCTCGACGTCGGCCGAGCGTCACTGGGCCTCGTTCGGCTTCCGGCTCGCGTGGTACGGCGGCACCGTCGCGCTGGACAAGCGCTGACATGCGCACGGGGGTCGTCGCTCTTCGTCTCTCGCTTCTGCTCTCTGCCGCCGCGTGCTCGTCGGCGAGCTCGCCGCCACCGCCGCCTCCGTGCGAGGGCGCTGCCGATCAAGAGGCGTGCCTCACAGCCCACTATTTCCAGGGTTTCGCGCCCCAGACGATCCAGCCGTGCCCAGGCTTCGTCGCCACCGTCATGAAGGTGTCTGCGCGGCGCCCGATCGACTTCTTTCTCGGTTACGGCGTCGCCGACGACAGCGCGCGCGCCGAGGGCCAGTTCCTCCAGCGCTTCTACCAGACGTACGACCTCACCTTCTTCACGACGCACCCGGCAGCGCCGGCAGGGCTCGAGTTCGCGCTCGAGGCAACGACCGCGCAGCTCGCGGCACTGCCGTCACAGGTGGGCATCGCTCCGGGCGCGATGCCGACGCCCGATCAGAAGACGGCGCTCGACAAGGCCACCGGCGATCTCCTCTTCGCCGGACTGCGCACGTTCATCCGCGGGCAGTCGAACCCCCCACGTACGTCGATCAACGTGGTCGTCCTCACGCACATCGCTTCGCCCGACGTCGCGGCGGCGTTCCAGGGCGGCGTGATCGGGGGCCTCGGTCTGTCACCGACGCTCTTCAAGAACGTCGCCGCCACGGACGCGAGCAAGAACCTCTTCGAGCTGATCGGCCTCGACGAGAATTTCACGCCGACGCTCTTCGTCGGTCACGCGGACGTGGTCGCGCTCGCGAAGAGCCCCGACGTCATCGTCGCGCACGAGCTCGGCCACGCGATGGGTCTCCAGCACACCCAGGAGCCCGGAAACCTCATGACCCAGTTCGCGGCATCGAATGCCTGCATTCCAGGGCTCGACGACGCAGAGATCGCCGTGCTCGAGAGCACGGGCGGCCTCCTCGCGACCCGGGATGCAGGTTGCGCATGGCAGCGCCTCTTCGAAATACGCGATTCCGCGGTGCGCGCCGTCCTGAGCGCTAACACGCCCCAGAGGTGATACTGTGCGGGCGTGAGCGCAGCGGACCCGTTCGGGCTCGTCGGTCAGGTCCTCGACGGCCAATTTCGCGTCGACAAGCTCGTCGGCGAAGGCGGGTTCAGTGCGGTCTATCGCGGCCACCATCAGGGGCTGAACGAGCCCATCGCCGTCAAGTGCCTGAAGCTCCCCGCGGCGCTCGGCACCACGCTGGTCGACACGTTCGTGCAGCGCTTCCGCGACGAGAGTCGCATCCTCTATCGCCTCTCGCAGGGGAACCTCCACGTCGTTCGCAGCATCGCCGCGGGCACGACGCAGGCGCCTGCGACCGGCGCGCTCGTCCCGTACATGGTGCTCGAGTGGCTCGAGGGTCGCTCGGTGCAGAACGACTTCACGGTCCGCCGCACGGTCGGCGAGAAGGGCCGCTCCGTCGACGAGGTGGTGAAGCTCTTCGACACCGCCGCCGACGGTCTCGCGTATGCGCACTCGCAGGGCGTCGCGCATCGCGATCTCAACCCGGGCAACCTGTTCCTCGCCAACACGCAGCACGGCGTGAAGATGAAGGTGCTCGACTTCGGCGTCGCCAAGTTGATGCACGACGGCGCGCTGAACATGGGCCCGCGCGCGCAGACGGTGGGGCAGATCAAGATCTTCGCGCCGGCGTACGGCGCGCCCGAGCAGTTCGACGATCGCATCGGCGCGGTCGGCGTTGCGTCGGACGTGTACTCGTTCGCGCTCATCCTCCTCGAGGCGCTGCGTGATCGGAACGTGGTCGAGGGAACGCATCTCGGTGAGTTCGCGCAGACCACCACCGATCCGAATCGACGACCCACGCCGCGCGCGCTCGGCATCGACGTGCCCGACGAGGTCGAGCAAGCATTCGTACGCGCGACCACGCTCGATCCGGCGCAGCGTTGGAACAACGTCGGCGATTTCTGGCAGAGCCTGACCATCGCGCTCAAGCACGCGACCGAACGCAAGTACGAGAACGCCGCGCGCGAGACGCCGCCGCTCGCGATGGGAGCAGCGCCCGGTGGCGGCGCATTCGGTCCGACCGGCACCGCGCCGGGCCCTGCGCCTGCTCTCTCCGGCGCCGGAGGCAAGGGCGCGATGGCGCGCACGATGCCGCTCTCGAGCATGAACGCTGGAGGGCCCGGGCTGCCGCGCCCCGCGCCGGGCGCATCGCGTCCGCGCATTCCGACCACCATCGGAATTCCGGCGCCCGCATCGGGACCGCGTCCGGCCGCGGCTCCGATCGCAGCGGCGAAGGTGCCGGTGGGCGCAGGGCGAACGCTCGCTTCTCCGGGCACCCCATCGGCCGCGCTCGCGCCTCCCGCCGCGCCGCCGCGCACGACGGCACGTCCGCCGAGCTCGCCGCGCAACGCGATGCCCAACATGCCGAACCTGCCGCCGCTGCAGGCGCCCGCGGGCATGGGACGACCGAACACCGATCGCCCCGCCGCGAACGCTCCCGCGACGGCGCGCTTTCCCGCCGCCGCCGAGCATCGTCCCGGGACGAGCGACGCAGGCGGCGCGGGGCTACCGAATATGGATCAACACGACGACAACGATGACGACGACGAGGCGACCCGCGTTCACGCACCTGCCCCCGAGGTGCTGCAGACGCTCGCTCTCCAACAAGCGGTGGCTGCGAAGAACGCCGCCGCGATGAACCGGGTCGCGGCCGCGAGGCCCGCTGCGGGCCGACCCGCGGCCGGCATGCCGCCGCCGAGCCCGGAGTCGAGCGAAGAGGCTGCTGCGCTCGAAGCAGCCGCACGTGATGCCGCGATGAAGCCGCCGCACGGCGACATGCATGGCGGAAGGCCCGCGCCGGTCACGCCGCTTCCGCCGTCGCTCGGTGGAACGTTGATGATGTCGCCGGGCGCGCACGCCGCCGCGCAGCATGCCGTTGCCGCTGCAGCCGCCGCCGCGGCCGCAGGTGCAGCCGCGCCGCATGCGCCGCCTCCGCAACCGCACAACCTGAACTCCACGCTCGCGATGAATCCGCCGCCGCAGACGCCGGGTCTCGGTTTCACGCCGCCGCCGTTCCAGGGATCGAGCATGCAGGGCCATCCGCAGGGCCATCCGCAGAGCGCGGATCCGATGTTCGGCAGCTCTGCGCCGGGCGGTGACACGCCGTTCGGTTCGTCGGGCATGCAGCCCGAGGCGCTCTTCGGTTCACTGAGCGCGGCGCCGCCACAAGCGACCGAGCCGCTGAACCTGGCCAACATGCAGGGCATGCGGAGCAACTCCGTCGCGCCGGGCCAGCAGCAGCAAGGCCAAGGCATGCAGCCGCCGTACGGACACGGCAGCGCGATGGTGCCGTCGATGCACGGCCAGCAAGGCCAGCAAGGCCAGCAGGGATACGGAGCACCGCACGGTCAGCAGAGTGCCCCGTTCCCGGCGCCGACGTACGCGCAGGGCCAGCAGCAGGTCGGCGCGCCGAAGTCCGCGGGCGGGCTTCCCATCCTCCCGATTGCGATCGCGCTCGGCGTGCTCGCCGTCGCCGGCGGCGTGCTCGCGATCTTCGCGCTGCGCGCGCGTCATGGTCCACCGCCCGATCCGATCGCGATGTCGGCGTCGGCCGACCCGGCATCGCTCACGCCGGTTCCCGTTCCAGTTCCCGTTCCGGTGCCGCAGCCCGAGGCGACCGCCGTCCCGAGCGTCGCCGCCGTCGAGGTCGATGCTTCGATCGTGGCGGTAGCGCCCGAGCCGGCGACTCCGCCCGCTCCCGTGGAGACGTCGACGGCAGCTCCCACCGCGACGGCAACGGCGACGGTAACCGCCACCACCGCGACCGCGGCGCCCTTCACGCCGCCTCCCACGCCGCCGGCCACCGCCGCGACGGCGACCGCGATGCCGAAGCCGGCCGCCGATCCGAACGCGTTCAACGAAGGCGCCGCGAAGACGCGACTCGCGCAAGCGAACGGCGTCCTCGTCATCTGTCAGAAGGGGAGCGGCGTCAGCGGACCCGGCAGCGCGTCGGTCACGTTCGCGCCCGACGGCAGCGTGTCGGCCGTCTCCGTCGATCCGCCGTACGCGGGCACGAAGGAAGGCGACTGCGCAGCCGCTCAGTTCCGTCGCGCGAAGGTGGGCGCGTTCACCGGTTCGCCGCAGACGGTCCGGCACTCGTTCGAAGTCCCGAAGTGAACGGGCGGCGAGCCGCTGCTCTGGCGCTCTGCCAGCTTGCGGGCGTCCTCGCTGCATCGGCGCCGTCGGTGGCAAGGGCCGACGACCCGCCCGCCGCTGCTGCTGCCGCTCCGAAGCGCGCGACGCCCAAGCGCGCCGCCGTACGTGACCGAGGCGACGACACCGTCGTCGTCACGGGCACGCGCACGCCGGAGCGTATGCAACGATCCACCGTTAAAACCGACGTGATCACGCGCGACGAGGCCGACCGGCGCGGCGCGACCAACGTCGCCGATGCGCTCGCGAGCCAACCCGGGCTCGTCGTGAACCCGGGCTCGTACGGCTTTCTCGGCGGCGTGAGCGCTCTCCAGATCCAGGGCTTCGATCGCGATCGCGTGCTCATCCTCGAAGACGGCGAGCGTGTGGTGGGCGACGTCGGCGGCGCCATCGATCTCTCCGCGATCCCGACCGGCGACATCGATCGCATCGAGGTGGTCTCCGGTCCGACGAGCGCGCTCTACGGCTCGGCCGCTCTCGGTGGCGTCGTCAACATCATCACGGCTCCGCCGCGCGACGAAGGTCCCACCGGACGCATGCGGATGGAGGGCCGCTCCCTCAACGGCCTCGTGCTGCAAGCCAACGCTGCGTATCGGCGCGGCGCACCCTGGGCGGCCGTCGACTTCAACCTCACGCGCATGGACGGCATCGAGAAGAAGCCGGGCCCCGATCTCCAGGTGCCGGAGCAGTCCCATCGCATGATGGGACTCCGCGCCGGCACGCACCTCACCGAGAACATGGAGGTGCGGATCCGCGCGCGACAGTTCCGTGATCGCACCGACGGTCTCGAGTCGCAGACGGTGCCCGGCCTCGGTCGCTTCATCTACGACACGCCCTCGCAGACCGATCGCTACACGCTGCACCTGATCCACATCACGAAGCTCGACACCAAGGGCTCGAACCTCCGCATCACGATGGGGCGCCAGTGGTTCGACAACTTCACGGCCCGTGATCTGCGCGACTCGCCGATCGACGAGCACCATGATCGAACGCAGCGCATGCAGAGCTTCGA
>JAXDMI010000151.1:0-5800 GCA_034666145.1 Myxococcales bacterium
ACTCGGCGTCACGGACGGCATCCATCGCCGGCGTTCCGTCGCGACCGGTGACGTACGTCGCGGCGTCCACGATGCGCCCGCGACTGTCGTGACTGCGGCCCTCGTCGTCGACGTAGTTGCCGAAGCAATCCAGCGGGCGCGAGAAGCGAATCACGCACGCGGCGTCGAGGCCGAGCAGCTTGTTCATGAACGCGGCGACGCGTGACACGCGCGTCGATTCGTCGTCCTCGATGATGTAGCGAGCCTTGCCCTCTTCCTGGAGGAAGTCGTCGATGAGCGTCTCGGCTTCGAGCGTGAGCAGGTAGTTGATGGTGGCGGGCACGAAGAAGACCGGCTGCGTTCGTCCCTTCACCGTCGTGCGCACGAACGCCTCGATGCCCGTTCCCGCGAGCCCGAGCTTCAGCTTCCGCTCGACGCCGCCGGAGCGCGAACGCGTTCCGCCCGGGAAGAAGAGCGAGTGGTAGCCCTTCTCGAGCATCACCGTCGAGTACGTCTTCAGCACGTCCTTGTAGAGCGAGTGACGCAGTCGCCGATCGACGCGATACGCGCCGAGGTTGTGCATGAAGTAGCTGAGGACCGGGTTCGTGAAGAGGTTCTTGCCGGCGCCGTACACGGCGGGAGGCAACCCAGCGCGCTCGATCGCAAAGCCGAACACGACGGAATCGAGGTTCGAGAGATGCGTCGGCGTGTAGACGACGGTGCCGATCTCGGTGAGCTTGCGAATGTGCTCGCGCGGTCCCTGCACGAGGATGCGTCCGTCGAGCGCCGTGAGATCGAACGACTGACCGAGATGGCGCAACGTCGCGCGCGGCGACATCAGCGCACCGAGCAGCGGCGCCATCGCCTTCGAAGCGAACTTGTAGACGCGACCGTCGAAGTTGCCGGCCACGTCCCACGCGTAACGCTCGGCGTAGACGCGGAGCTTGTCGCGCAGCTCGCCATCGCTCATGCGCCCGAGATGCCCGGCGAGGTAACGCCACTCGGCGAGCTCGGGACCATGCGAGCTATGGAGACGACGCGTCTCCATGTACGCCGCCTCGTTGAGCACGAGCAGCGGATCCCTCGTCTGCGTGGTGATGCGATGCACGACGTCCTCGACGATCGAAGAGCGCGCAGCGTTGAAGCCGAAGATGGGGGCGGTCACCGGCCCATGAGACCGCCTCCGGGTCGCCTACGTAAAGCGCGCACTCAGCTGGCGAGGGCGGTCGTTCCAGCTGCACTGTAAGAGTGCAAACGACGATTCGCAGCGGTGCGAATGGCACGGATCCGGACGGTCGGGCTCCGCGTAGGTGTTGCAGGACCACCGATTACGAGTGAAAGTCCTCTTATCCGTCGATTCAAGGCTTCCGCTGCGCGGGGATCAAACAGCGTCAAAACAACAACTTTGCCCGACTGCGCAAGCACCAAGAGGACGTGATGAGCGACGCGAAGAAGCCGGATGCCGGCGACCCGAAACGGGAACTAGAGGAAGAGCAGCTGGCCGATCTGGCCGCGTTCGTCCTCGCGGGACGTCCCGAACGCGTCGAGGACGGCGTCCTCATGATGGCCGCGCCCGACTTCCGCACCGCGGTCCGTGATGCTCGCGAGGTCCTCGCGACCCTGGGTCGTGCCGAGGAGCCGAACGCTCCGCCGGCCGAGCTCCGCGCCAAGCTCGTCGAGTCGCTCTCGCGCCGGATCACGCGTCGCGCCCTCGTCGTGATCGACATGATCAACGATCACTTGAAGCCCGGCTCTCTTCTCGAAGTCCCTCGCGCTCGTGAGGTCGTGCCCGCGCTCAAGAAGCGCATCGACGAGGCACGCGCGTCCGGTGTCCCGATCGTCTACGTCATCGACGAGCACGAGGCGGACGATCCCGATCTCGACGCATGGGGCACGCACGCTGTGAAGGGCACATCCGGCACCGAGGTCTGGGAAGAGCTCGCTCCGCAGTCCGGCGATCGCATCGTGAAGAAGCCGAGCTACAGCGCGTTCTACGAATCCGATCTCACGAGCGTGCTCGACGAGATGAAGATCGACACGCTCGTGCTCACGGGATGCCTCACCGAGATCGGCATCATGGCGACGGCCACCGATGCCATGCAGCAAGGTTTCGCCGTAGAGGTCCCCGCCGACTCGCAAGCCGGCTCGTGTGTCGAGCTCGAAATGGCTGCGCTCGGAACGATGAACGTGATGGCGCCGTTCGGTCCGTCGCGGAAGAAGCGTCTCGATCGCCTCGCTCGCGCTGCCGCGTAGGCACGAAACGTGTAGCTCGAACCTCCTTGCAACGACCGCAGGATCCGGGGAATCCCGGCTCGAAGGAGGAGGTTCGTCATGTCGGCCACCAGCCGGACGTATCGCGGAACGAGAGACACGGACGAGATCGTCGCGCCGGTGCGAAGGTACGGCACGACGCCGCGCCGCTCCGCGTTCTACTCACTGGTCGCGACCGATGGCCGCGCGACGGGAACGATTGCGCGTCTCGCGCTCGGCCTCGTGATGTTCCCGCACGGAGCGCAGAAGATGCTGGGGTGGTTCGGCGGCTACGGCTTCGAAGGCACGTTCGGGTTCCTGACCGGGAAGGCAGGTCTACCCGGTGTCGTGGCGGGCCTCGTGATCTTCACCGAGTTCGTCGGGTCACTGCTCCTCATCACCGGCTTGTTCACGCGCATCGCCGCGTTCGGAATCATGTCGATCATGATCGGCGCGATCCTGACCACGCATCTGCCCAACGGCTTCTTCATGAACTGGTCGGGCAGCCAACCGGGCGAAGGCTTCGAGTATCACCTGCTCGCGATCGCCGTCGCGCTCGTCGCGATCGTCGTCGGCGGCGGTGCCGCGTCGATCGATCGGCTCCTGACGAAGCGTAGTCGTCCCTCGGTGGGCCGCGGCATCGTCGAGCCGGCCACGCTGGATTGAATCACCTCGGCGGCAGCAGCCCGGCGGGGAGGCCCTGCAGACCCGGAATGGCCTGCAAGGACTTCAAGCCCGCCTGCTGCAGCTGCTCGGGGGTCATCGTGCCCTGGAGCTTGAAGGGGACGTCGACGTTGAGACGATTGCCGCCCACCGTCGCCGTTCCGTCGAGCGTGTAGGGGACGGGCCGTCGCGCCGTGACGATCGCGGCGAAGCCGGTCGCGTTCTTCCACTTCACGTTCATCGGCACTTCGATGGCCGTGTGTGCGTTGGCTGCGAGCGTGATGGGCGTCGATGCGGTGACGGTGCCGAGGTCCTGGTTTCCGTCGACGATGACGTGCGCGACGACGCTCTGCACGGTGAGCTCGAACGTGTTCGGGTTGAACGCGTCCATCTTCACGTTCATGTCGAAGCCCGTGGTGTCGACGGACGTGACCTTGGCCTGCTGCGGTGTGAGCTGCGGAGGCTGAGGCTTGGAGCAACCGACGGCGGCGGCGAGAGCCGCGAGGCTAGCGAGCGCAACGAGCAACGAGCGACGCGTCATGGCCGGAGATCTAGCACGCGCGCGTGCGCGGTCACGACACCGTGCAGCGATACTCGCAACGGAGCAGGCTCGCACGTGACGTCCAGACACCGCGTGGCAACCGCGAGCGGATCTGCTGGATGCATTCGAGATGCTCGTAGCCCCCGACGTCGACGCGCATGTGCCGCAGCTGGCCGTCCGGCGCGAAACGGAGCAGCACGGCGGGCTCCACGAGCTGTGCGCCGACGCGATCGAGACAGCCGCGAAGCTCCTTCATGGTGGGCCCGATGCCGGCCGAGACTCGGTACTGCTCGTCATGGCTCGACGTCGAAGACGCCGGCGGATGGCACTCCGTCGTGCACACCGCGGAGCCCGCGACCGGCGGACCATCGGGCAACTTGGACGGCGGGGGCGGCGGCGGTGCGCGACGGACCTCGTTCATCGAGATGCGCCGCTTTTCACGGAGCGCTTCGAGGATCTGGCTGGCTGCGCTGCGGAGGGCGACGAACCGCGGCGACTCGTTCGGGTCGGCGCCGCCGTCGCCATTGGCACCCACGATCGCAAAGGCATCGAGCTCGCCGAGGTCCGCTTTGGTCCGTGCATCGAGGATCGCAGCGTGAACGGCGACCTCGTTGCCGGACTGCGAAGCGCTCAGGCGGAACATGACCTCGGCCTCCGGCCCCTCGTCGCGACCGAGCGGCTCGAAGACGCCGCGCTCGCGCATGCGACCTTCGAACCAAGGCACGAACGTGAACGCTTCGTTGGCGTCCGTGCCGCTGCCGTCGCTCGTGAACGTGACGGCACACGTCCAGTAAGCGGACAGCTTGTCGGTGACGGGCTGCGTCTCGACGGCGGCCTCGCGCTTCACGCATGCCGTCGAGGCGGAGAGCAGGCCGAGCGCAACGAGCACGATCGGCGCGACGTAGAGAGGTCGTCTCATGGTGACCGCGATCGCAAGGCGTTACGATGGTAGCAGAGCGAGCGCTTCTTCGATCTCGGTGACCACCATGGTCACGAGCTTCTCGTAGAGCTCCTCCCCTTCGGCGAGCGTCGCATCGCGTGGCGCGCCCGTGTACGCGCGCTCCATCCCGATCTCGGCGAAGGTGGACTTGCCGGACTTGATCGCCTCGGACAGGCTGAGACCGAGGCTGGGGAGCTCGCTGAACGCCGGCCGCACGGGGCCGGCGGCAGCGAGGACGAGCGACGTCTCGTAGCGGCCGGCGTGACAATCGCCGCGCTTGAACTCGTCGGAGAGCGTGCGGCCCCATCGTCGCGTGAGCGGGCACGCGACCGACGCGGCGCCCTTCGGCAGCCTCTCGATGGCCGCGCGCACGGCAGCGTCGTGTGCGGGCTCGAGGTGATTGTTGACGAAGCACACGTGCGCGAAGCCGGTCGCGAGGAGGCTCGTCGCGATCGCCGCGAGCATGGGCGTGAGCGCGGACGCCGGCACGCCGATCGCGCCCGCAAATCCGCTGGCGTAGTCCGTGACGCCATAAGGCACCGACGGCGCTACGACGGCCTGCACGCGTGCGACGTCGGCGAGGCGATCGGCCGCGCGCATCGCGCACGTCACGCTGATGGTGGTGTCGGTGTCGAGCGGCAAGTGCGGACCGTGCGGCTCGACGCTGCCGACCGGGACGATCGCGACAGCGCGACCCGCGCCGACGAGCGTCGCGACCTCTTCGTACGTGAGCTCTGCGAGACGGCGAGCCACGTCAGGCTCCTCCCGGTCCTCGCGCGCGCAGCGCCTTCTTGTCGACCTTGCCGCGATCGTTCTTGGGCAGGTCGTCCACGAACTCGACGACGCGCGGATACTTGTATTTTGCAAGCTTCGTCCGGACGTGCTCCTGCAGCTCGGTGCCGAGCGCCGGTGACTTCGTGTGGCCGCTGCGGAGCACGACGAAGGCCTTCGTCTTCACGAGGCCTTCGTCCTCGACGCCGATGACCGCGCACGCCGCGACAGCGGAGTGACCGAGCAGGCACTCCTCGACTTGCAGGGGCGCGACCCACTGTCCGCCCACCTTGAGGAGGTCGTCTGCGCGACCTGCAAAGTACAAGTAGCCCTCCTCGTCGACGTGGAAGAGATCGCCGGTACGGCACCAGTGGCCGTGGAAGGTCGTCCAGCTCTTGTCGCGATCGAGCCAGTACCCCTGGCTGACGCTGTCGCCCTTCACCCAGAGCACGCCGATCTCGTTGGGCGCGCACGGCGTCGCGCCTGCGCCCTCGGCGTCTTCGGGGAGCACGCGGAGCTCGTAGCCTTCGACCACCTTGCCGAGTGAGCCGATCTTGATGTCGCCCGGACGATTCGACGCATAGATGTGGAACATCTCGGCCGAGCCGATGCCGTCGTAGACGTCGCTATGGAAGCGCTCGTTCCATCGCGCGAGG
>JAXDMI010000152.1:0-3673 GCA_034666145.1 Myxococcales bacterium
CGCATCCACGTAGGCGCGCTGCTTGATGTCCGCCGCGCCGCCGTGTCCGCCCTCGATGTTCTCGTAATAGAGCGGCGCGTAGCCGTAGGCCTCGAGCTTCGCCACCATCTTGCGCGCGTGCCCGGGATGGACGCGATCGTCGCGCGTCGATGTCGTGAAGAACATCGGCGGATAGGCCACGCCGCGCTTCACGTTGTGGAACGGTGAGAACTTCGAGAGCGCCGCCCAGTCTTCGGCTATGTCGGGATCGCCGTATTCGCTCATCCACGACGCTCCGGCGAGGAGCTTGTGGTAGCGCTGCATGTCGGTGAGCGGCACCTTGCTCACCACGGCTCCGAAGAGCTCCGGTCGCTGCTCCAACATGACGCTCGTCAGGAGCCCGCCGTTGCTCGCCCCGATGATGCCGAGCATCTTCGCGGTCGCCACGCCGCGTCGGATGACGTCCTCGGCGACGGCCGCCATGTCGTCATAGGCATTCTGGCGGAGATGCTTCATCGCCGCCTCGTGCCATTCGGGGCCGTATTCGGCGCCTCCGCGCAGGTTGGCCTGGATGAAGACTCCGCCGCGCTCGATCCACGCGGCGCCGTAGTTCGGCGTGTAGCCCGGGGAGAGCGAGATCTCGAATCCGCCGTACGCATTGATGACGGTGGGCGTCGGGCCCGTGCGTCCCTTGCGACCGATTTCGAAGTAGGGAATCCGCGTTCCGTCCTTGGATACCGCGAAATATTGATTCACCTCGACGTTGGTGGCGTCGAAGAACGCGGGATTCTGCTTGATGGTCTCGCGCTTCGCGGTGACCGGATTCCACGACAGCAGCGTGGGCGGCACGGTGAAATCCTCGAGCCAGAGCCACGTGTCGTCGGAGTGATGCGGATCGGCGGGCTCGACCCCGATCGATCCGACCGTCTCCTTGAGGGGCGTTCCCACCCAACGTGTCTTGCTCTTGTCGCCGGGCTTCCGCGCGAGGACTACCACCTGGCTGCGCACGTCGGTCAGGAGGTCGAGGTAGATGCGGTTCTTCGAGCCGCTGAAGCCGGAGAGCGACGAATTCCGAGTCGGCTCGAAGATCACCTGGAACTCGCGCTTTCCCTGCACGAAAGCGTCGAGGCTCGAGGCGATGAGGCTGCCCTTCTTGTACGTGACGGCGGGCGTTCCCGTGATCCAGTCGCTGCGCAGACGAAGCAGGACCTCGTCGTCCCACGTGTCGAAGTCGGCGTCTTCGGGCTTGTCGAGGCGAAGGAGCTTGCCGTCCTTCCACTGCGAGACCTCGTGATGCTCGAAGTCGATCGAGCGCACGCAGTAGTCGCGCTTCCAGTCGTGGTCGAACTCGCGGCTGCAGCTGGCGCTGACGTCGGTGTCCTTGACCTCGAAGATCTGGGGCGCCGCCGAGAGCGGAGTGCCGCGCTTCCATTCGCGGACGGTGCGCGGATATCCGGACTTGGTGACCGTATCCGGACCAAAATCGGTGCCGACGTAGACGGTATTGAGGTCCTTCCAGCTGATACGGCTCTTCGCCTCCGGGAGCACGAACCCGCCGGCTACGAATGACTTCGTGTCGACGTCGAACTCGCGCACGATCTCGGAGTCGCCGCCGCCCTTCGAGAGATGGACGAGGCACCGCTTGTACTGCGGATAGAGGCAGCGCGCGCCGTGGTAGACGAAGCTCTGGTTCTCCGCCTTGCCGAGCGCGTCGACGTCGAGCAGCGTCGTCCACGTGGGCTTCGGCTTCTTGTAGTCGGCGAGCGTGGTCTGTCGCCAGAGACCGCGCGGATGCTCCGCGTCGGTCCAGAAGTTCCGCACGCTGTCGCCCGCGATGCGCGGCGACGGAATGCGCTCCTTCGAGCTGTAGATCGCGAAGAGGCGATCTTGCAGGGCCTGGAAGCCCGGCTCGCCCGCGAGCTGCTTCTCGGAGACCGCGTCGTGGGCGCGCGCGAACGCGAGCGCCTTCTCGCCGTTGACCTCCTCGAGGTAGAGGAAGTCCTCGTTCTTCACGGTCGGCGCAGCGGGCGCGGCCGGCGTCGCGGACGGCGCCGTCGGCGACGGCTGGGGCATCGGCTCCGGCGTGGTCAGCTTCGATTGGGCATCGGCTCCGCCACATGCGCCGCCGGCAGTCGCAAGGAATGCGAAGCAGGCGAACGAGGACAGCGCAAGGAAAGCGCGGGCACACCGAGTGGAGGAGGGGGAGGGTCGTCGCGTCACGTTGCGAGGATACTCCGAGGCCTTCCCTAACGCTTGCCGTGGTGCGATGTTCAGCAGGCGAGGCACGCTGGCGATGAAGAACCCCGACCCGAACGAGCCCGAGGGCGAGGATCCGCAGGCCCAGCAAGTGGACCTCGAGGATGCCGACGTCTCCGCGGAGCCGTCGCAGCTTCCGCCGGGCCTGCCTCCGCTGCCGCCGCAGGCCTCGCTGGCGCCGGTGCCGCCCTCGTCGATGGCTCCTCCGATGGGTTTGGCGCCGCCGGCCGCTCCGTCACGCAGTCCGATGTTCTATGTCGGCGTTCTCGTCGGCGTCCTGCTCCTGAGCGCCGCGATCGGGACCGTGGTCGCGCTCTCGCGCCGTCACGCGACTACGGCGACTACGGCGACTGCGGCGACGCCCACCGGTGCGTCGAGCGCATCGAGCGCTTCGGGCGCTCCGAAGGTCATCACCATCCGGACCATCGAGATGGACGACAACCCGGACAGCGGACCCTGAAAAAATAGCGCGATCGTGGTATGAGCGGGCCTCGCATGGAGCCTTCACGCGCGCGCAACGTCATCGCGATCGGCGTCGCCGTCGCTGCTGCCGGGATCGCTTACGCGATCTGGGAACGACGCGTGTACGTCGCCGACGTTCGCACGATCTGCTCGGCCGAAGGACCCGCCGAGACCACCATCGTGAAGAGCCGCACCCTCGTCGAGGGCGTCGCGCGCAAGGCCGTTCGCGGGGAGAAGGGCCTCGCGCTCGCCAATGCATTGAAGAGCGCGCCGCCGGATTCGGCGGCGACGAAGCTGCGCGATGCCGCTGAAGAAGTGAAGATCGCGCCCTGCCCAGCGGTCGCGAGCTACGAGGCGCTGTCGACGCGCCTCGTGCTCCAGAAGAACGTCGAGCGCATGTGCACCGGCATGAACCCGACCATGCTCGCGCGCCTTCCACGCGCCGCGCGCTTCGAGCGCCTCCAGGAGTGGACGCACACCAACGTCACCGAGCCGGCCGTCGACGAGCTGCTCACGACGGTGAGCACCGCCGGTACCTCGCCGCAGGACCGCACTGCGCGGCTGCGCTCGGCGATCTCCGATCTCGATATCCACGAGTGCGGTGTCCTGTCCGGCCTCGCTTCTCCGCTCGATCCCACGCCCGGCGCCAACGTGCGCATCCAGAGCGTGGCCGTGCAGTCCGATCCACGCGAGAGCGCCGTCGTCGACGATCTGCGCGCGAAGCTCCCGGCGTATCGCGAGTGCTACGACAAGGGCCTCGAGAAAGACGCGGCGCTCGGCGGCACCGTCGTCGTGAAATTCCGGCTCACCGAGACGGGCGCCATCGACTTCGCGCTCGCTCAAGAGGACACGTCGCTGGCCTCACCGACCGTGGTCACGTGCTTGCTCGACGCCATCAAGACGGCGCACGGTCCCGCGGGCCCCCACAAGAGCCCGGGCGGCATCAGCCTCGTGTTCTGGGTCGCGAAGTAGTCAC
>JAXDMI010000153.1:0-2850 GCA_034666145.1 Myxococcales bacterium
CGCGACGTCGCTGACCGCCGCTCAGCGTGCCGGTGAGACGATCGACGGCGTCGAGGATGCCGAGATGCGCGAGGACGCGATCGACCTCGTGCGAGCGCTCCCAGCCTCCGAGGCGCTCCACCTCTCCAGCGGCCTCGAGCTGCTCGGCGAGGAGCGCATCACTGGCGTGCGCCTCGGTGGCAATCTTCGCGGTGATCGCCTCGTGACGATGGCGTGCGGCGATCCACGCGTCGAGGCCCTCCTCGACGGATGCGCGCACCGTCTTCGTCTCGTCGAGGTCAGGCTCCTGCGCAAGGTACGCGACGCGGGCGCCGCGCCTCGTTGCGACCGAGCCGGTGTCGGGCGTCTCTGCGCCGGCGAGGATCTTCGCGAACGTGCTCTTGCCTGCGCCGTTACGACCGACGACGCCTACGCGCTCACCGTCTTGAAGCGTGAACGACGCGCCATCGAGGAGCGTGCGCTCTCCGTACGCCTTGGTGACGTCGAGGGCTGCGAGGACCGACATGGGAAGCCGCGCAGCCTATCACTTCGGCGTGTGCTGGCACGCAACAGGCGAGCCCGCGCGGCAGGCCTTGTCGAACGCAGCAAGCGCAGCCGCTTGGTCGGGCGGGAACGAGCGTCCGTTCAGTCGCGGAACGGCGACGCCGTGATGATGGACGAAGCCCGCGATGGTGCAGGAGGTCCGTGGCTCGCGATCGGCCTCGCACGCCGCGACGTAGTCCTTGGCGTAGTGCGAGACGGTGTTGCAGCCGCCGACGGTGCCCTGGAAGCACGCGCACTGCGCGAGATAGAGGAGCTCCTCGGCGGTCTCCGCGGTCTCGCCGCGACTCGACGCGAGATGCCCGGCCGCTTCGAAGCATGCGTCGCCGGGCTCGCAGCCACACGTGACCTGCGAGGGGTTCGTCCTGCTGTAGCCGGGCGTCGATCCTGCGCAGCCGGCGATCACGAGCGCTCCGACTGCGCCGGTGGTCAGGACGTGCTGGATCCGCATCGACCAAGATCATAGCGCTAAGCACCTATAAACACGTACGTTTATCCGCTGTAGGTCGTGGTACTACCCGTGCATACACGAGGTCTCGGAGGTTCTGACGATGCCATCGATTCGTTCTGCTCTGGTCCTCGCCACCGCGCTCGCCGCGCTCGCATTCACGCCTGCCTGCGCGTCGTCGTCGGACGATGCAGCAGTGACCGGCGACGATGCGAACCTCACGCAGCTCGCTGCGAGCGACGTGAAGGTGGAAGGCAAACCCATCGACCTCGGCGCGAGCCGCAAGTTCTCCGCGACGGTCAAGGACAAGGTCCGGCTCCATGCGGTGCCCTTCGCGGGCAACGCCGGCGACGCCATCACGGCCGAGTCGCACTCGACGTGGGGCGGCACGCTCTACGTCCTCAAGAAGGTGGGCACCCACTTCGTCGCGATCATGAGCGTCAAGACGGCCGCCAGGAAGCCCGGAGACCTGGCCGTCACGCTGAAGACGGCGGGCGACTTCTTCCTCGCCTTCGAGGCGACGGCTCCGAAGACCGCGACCAAGAGCGCGTCGACGACGGTCACGCTGAAGCTCGGTGGCACGGCGGCGCCCGTGGTCGACTCCTCGTTCATCGGAAAGCTGAAGACCACCTACGAGAACGACTCCAACGACGCCTTCGACGAGATCAACGAGGGCGATCTCCCGGCAGGCGCGAAGAAGGTCTGGAACCAGTACAACAAGGATTGGGGCGGGGACTATCCGCCGGTCGCCTACTCGTGGAAGCTCGAAGGCAAGACGGTCTACGTCGTCGAAGAGGACACCGACGGCGGCATGTCCATCGACTTCTTCGACAGCACGGGGAAGCCGATCACCAGCGGCAGCGCCAGCGAGAGCGGCCCCTTCATCTGGCAGTGAGATCGTCAGGCCGCCGGCTTGCGCACGGCGACGAGACCGGTGGCGTGGAACTCGCGATCGACGGAGCGCGCGATCTGTTCGCCGAGGCGTCGTGCCTCGTCGAGTCGCGCGTCGTTCCGCTCGCCGCCCGGCCACTCCACGGTGATCCGTCCGCGCCGATAGTGCAGGACGACGCGATCGCGCTGGCGGAAGCCGAGCAGCATCCGGCGTACGTCCGCGTCGACGATGCGCTGCGCGAAGCCCGCGGGGCGTTCGCGTAGCTCGACGTCGCCGGCGCCGGCAGCATCGACGGTCATGGCCATCGTGCCGAGGAGCGTGCTGCGCGGGCGGATGACGAGCCGTGTGCGGACGCGCGCTTCGCGTCCGACGGCGGTGATGCGCAGCTCCGCGAGCTCGTCCGACCACGTGACGGCCGGGGCGCTGCGGTTGGGCCAGTCGCCCTCCGGCTCCACGAAATCGAGCCCGCGCCTCTTCGCGTAGCCACGCCAAAGCGCAGCGAGCTCCTCGTGATCGCGGGCGTTGATCGTCCAGAAGACGATGAACCCCACGATCACCACGGGCGTCATGACGACGAACGTGATGGCGACGAGGATGTCGTAACCCACCTCTTCGTCATAGGCCGAAGCGGGGCTCGGTCAAGCCCGGCCCGGTTCAGCTCGGTCAGCTCATTCCGAGGAGGCGCGCCGCGTTGGCCCACAATATCTGATGGCGGATCTCGGGCTTGTTGTCGGTGGCAATGAGCACCTTCGAGACGCTGATGGCAGGGTGGTAGAACGGCCAGTCCGAGCCGTGGACGATGCGCTTCGGGTCGGCCTCGTTCACCATGCGCGTGACGTTCCGCAGCGACTGCGACGACGTCTCGAGCCAAACGTTCGGGTAGCGGAGCTGGAGATCGAGCGCCTGATCGAACTGGAGCGCGCCAGAGTGTCCCAGGACGAACTTCACCTTGGGGTTCTCGCGGATTGGC
>JAXDMI010000154.1:0-5617 GCA_034666145.1 Myxococcales bacterium
GCGATTGTGTCTGCCCGTCGTGGCAGCAGCGATCGCGGCGGGCTCGGTGCAGTGCGGTCTGCTCGGAGCGCCCGGCGACTACGCGACCGGCGGCGCCACCGACGTCCCGAGCAGCGATGCCTCGGTCGATACGCCGGTGACGACCGACGGCATGGTCGCGCAGGACACCGCGGTGGTGCTTCCCGACGGCAACGTCGTTCCGGCATCGATCGGCACCATCACGTTGATGGCCGGCGAGCGTCAGCCCACGTCGCCCGAAGACACTCCGGCATGGGCCGCCGATGCGTGGTCGGGCATCATCGCCGCGGACGGTCACATCGCGACGTGGCGCATCGATCTCAGCGCGCCGATCGTCGGCTCGTTCGATTCCGCAGGGCTCGTCGGCGGCGCCTGGGTGATGATCAACATCGGCTTCGGCCTCTCCGGAGGAAGCGGCACCGCAGTCCAAGCGACGAGCTGGTCACCTGGCGTGGCGGGCGACTGGAAGGCTGCCCGCGCGAACGGAGCACCGGGCGGTCTCGACGAGTACGCGCGCGTCTTTGCCGGCAATCACCTCTTTTACGTCGGCGGCGTTCGCACCGTCGCCGATCCCGACGGCGGTCCGCCGACCTCCTTCTTCACGCGCGAGATGCACGTCGCCACCGTCGATCCCGCGAAGCCCGAGCTCGGCGGCGCCACCGATCCCGGCCAGCAATTGAAGGACCCGCGTTCGCGTCCCGGCGTCCTCATGGTCGGCGGAAACCTCTACGTCGTCGGAGGTCGCGCGCCCGTCGCCGGGGGCATGACGTCGTCGGTGGAGCTCGCGAAGGTCGACCTCGGCTCAGGCGCGCTCCAGGCGTTCGCGAATCAGCCGGCGCTCATGAACGGCGGCGCCGACCACAAGGTCTACCTGCCGGGCCTCGCCGCCGTGGACGGTCATCTCTTCGTCGCCGGCGGCCGCATCAACGGCGCGGGCGCGCCGACCGACGTGGTCCTCTCCGCGACCATCGACGCCGACGGAACGCTCGGCGCGTGGCAGGCCGTCACCAAGCTCCCGAAGCCGCTCCACGACTTCGCATTCGTCGGCTTCAAGGGCCGCCTGTACGTGGCCGGCGGCGTTGGCGCGATGGCTCGCAGCGACGAGGTCTTCTCCGCCACCGTCGCCGCCGACGGCACGCTCGGGGCGTGGGACACGTCGAACGCGAAGCTCCCCGGCGCTCGCTCCGATTTCGTGGCTCTCGCGTACTGACGCGGACGTAGAATCGCGATCGTGCGCGTCGCTGCTCTTCCTGCGTTCGTGATCGCGCTGCTGCTCGGCGCGGCCTCCGCGCGCGCCGACGCGACGTGCATCACGGCGTACGAGCAGACGCAGACGCTCCGCAAGGACGAGAAGCTCATCGCGGCGAAGGCGCAGGCGGCGATCTGCTCGCGCGATTCGTGCCCGGCGCTCCTCAGCAAGGACTGCGCAAAGTGGCTCGCCGAGCTCGAGAACGTCATCCCCACGGTGATCCTCGATCCGCGGGCGCCCACCGGCGCCCTTCGCGCCGACGCACGTGTGAAGGTCGACGGCGCGCGCTTCGCCGGGAAGATCGACGGCAAGCCGTTTCCGCTCGACCCCGGCAATCACCTGTTCGTGTTCGAGGCCGACGGCGCGGCGCCGGTGGAGAGCAGGCTCATCGTCAAAGAGGGCGACAAGAACCTGAAGGTCACCGTCACCGTCACCGTCGCCCCGGCCGGCGTCTCGTCGAGCGGCGACGGCGCCAAGCCCTCGGACCGTCCGATCCCGATCGGCGTCTGGATCTTCGGCGGTGCGACGGTCGTCGCGCTCGGCACGTCGGCGTTCTTCGCGATCGACGGGCTCGGAAAGAAGAGCGACCTCGACAAGTGCAAGCCGCGCTGCGCCGCGTCCGACGTCGATGCGATGTCGTCGAGCTTCACGCTCGCCGACGTCGCGCTCGGCGCAGGGGTGATGGCGGGAGCTGCCGCCGTATACCTCTTCCTCACGCGGCCTACGGCGGAGTCGAGCACGGCCGCGACCTCCACCGCCCCCGCGCGCACGGTGCCATTCGCAGCGCCGCTTCCCGGCGGCGGCGCGGTCGGTTTGTCCGCGTCGTTCTAGCTCGTGTTCCAGCGTTCTCGCGTCGCGAGAATCCGCGTTGCTGGAAAGAGGAAGAGCGAATTTTGCGGCGTAAAGCAGGAATCGGACCATCCCGAACGACACAATCGTCTGCGGCCGTGCTCGATCGTGCCTTGCACGAGGGTCGTCCTGCGCTATGTCGGGCATCTCGCGCGGAGCACGGTTTTGGGGATGACGGTGGCTCGACGCCAGGGCGGCGAACCCGCTGCGCAAGTGACCACGTGGGCTGAAGAAGGGCGCGAGGGCTGATGAAGGAGGACGACGCATTGAGGCCGACGGCAAATTCGACGACGCCTACGAAAGCGGTAGACTCACGGCAACTCGTGTCTTCTTCGCGCAAGAGCTCTGAGCTTACGATCGAGGCCCTGTATGTCGCGCGGATGCGCGCGGGAGATCCGCGGGCGCATGCCGCTTGTGCGGACGACGAGCTCCCCGACGAGGGCGAGCGCGCCCGGATGATCAGCGACATCACGCGTTTGATCCGCGAGCCGCACATGCCGGAGACGACGCGCTGCGCCGGTCTCACGCTCATCGGCTGGCTCGCGCGCCGCATGCCCGGCGAAGCTGCTCATGCGATCGGCGTGTCCGAGGCGCGTCAGTCCGAGCGTCGGATCCGCGCCGCACAGCGCAAGACGCGCTGAGCGAGGCGCGTGGCCTTGCGCGGTCTCGCCGCGCAGCTTCGCGCATTGCCCCTCGCGGTCCTCGTCACCGTCGCGGGTGCCGCGGTGATCGGTCGCGTGCGCAGACCTGCGCATCCGAATGCGCGGACGGACAACCCGAACGCGCCGACGCCGTCCGCCGCTGCGTCGATGCCCCCGATCGCGTCGGGCCTCGCTGCACCGCTGCGTGCGCCCGCGAGTGCCGGTGATGCGGGCAGGGACTCCGGCGACGACGCCGGCAGCACGACGACCGCGCCGCGCATGGTCCACGGTAGTCCACGTCATCTCCCTCGCTCGAACGCGCACGGCCCACGCACCGCGAAGATGGGCTGGCGCGCGAAGGTCGACGGCGGCGTCGCCGCGCAGGTCACCACGTCTCCCGACGAACGCACGCTCTACGTCGCGACGCTCGCCGGCTCGCTCGTGGCGCTCGCTCGCGACGACGGCAAGCAGCGCTGGAGCACGTCCCTCGGTGAACGTGTGTACTCTACACCTTTGGTCGCGGACGACGGCACCATCTACGCCGGCAGTGACGCGAAGAAGCTCACGGCGCTCTCGGCCGAGGGCGCGGTTCTCTGGCGTCTCGAGGTCGACGGCGAGGCGGACTCGGGGCCGGTCCTCGCCAAGGACGGCACCATCGTGTTCGCGGCCGGCTCCTCGGTCTACAGCGTGAGGCGCGGCGGCGATGTCGCGTGGCGCTTCACCGCGAAGGGAAAGATCTTCACCGCGCCCGCCCTCGGCGACGACGGCCTCGTGATCGTCGGCTCGCAGGACGATCGCGTCTACGCCATCGGCCCCGGCGGGGCGCTCGCGTGGTCGGTCGACCTCGGCGCGGACGTCGACGGCTCTGCCGTGATCGGCGACGACGGCACCATCACGGTCGGCACCGACAAGGACGAGCTCGTTCGGCTCGACGGCCACGGCACGATCGCCTGGCGAACCAAGGTCGGCGGCTACGTGCGGGGCGTACTCTCGCTCGCGCGGAACGGTGACGTGCTGGCCGGCACCTACGGACCGGTTCCGCGGCTCGTCCGCGTCGCGCCCGATGGCACGATTCGGGGAGCATTTGCCATCAAAGGCACCGGCGCGCGCGAATTCGGCATCCACGGCGGACCCCTCGAGGACGCCGAGGGCACGCTTTTCTTCGGCGCCCAGGACGACGCGGCGTACGCGATCGACACGGAAGGAGCCGTACGGTGGCGCTTCGAGACCGGCGCCGACGTCGATGCGCCCCTGTCGATGCTCTCGGACGGCAGTTTGGTGGTCGCATCGGAAGACGGGACGATCACGATGCTTTTGCCGTGAACGACGCGAGACGAGTATCCTCGCAAATCGCGCAATGGTTGCGATCCCGCCCTCCAAGGACACGGACGCCGAGGATGTGGCCTGGGGTCTCCAGACCGCCGAGGCGTTGTGGAAGCGTGGCGAACGCATCGACGCCATCGTCTGGCTGAGGCGCGCCGCGCAAGCGGCGGGCGAAGCGGCCGATGATGATCGCGCTCTGGAGCTCGCGCGCTCGGCCGCGGAGCTGAGCGACTGGATGGCGACGCAGCCGGCGGGAGGAACGCTTCCGCCCACGGCGCTCACCAACAAACCGCCGGCCGGCTACGACCCGCACGCGGTCTCGACGTTCGTGCCGTTCGGCGACGAAGAGCGAACGGGCCAGTCTCCGGCCATCCCGAACAACGCGCCGACGTACATCCCGCAAGCGCCGACCTACGTGCCTCGCGGCGGAGCGCCGTCGAACGCGCCGGACGCCGCGCCGGTCTCGATTCCCGTCGACGTCGAAGGCGCGGAGGCGGCGGGCGGAGAGCTTCCCGTGATGACGGCGCCGCGGCTGCCGCGACCCGCGCCGCCGACGGGACATGCGCCGTCCTCACCGACGATGCAGACGGCGGAGCCTTATTTCCCGCCTCCGGATGGCGCTGCTGGCGCTGCTGCTGCTGCGGCCGCTCCGGCATCCCATGGGCTCGACGCGGTGGTCCCGATGCCGACGCCGCTCGCGCCGCCCGTCGCCGCTCTCGACGAGCCCGGGCACGACGAGCCCGGGCACGACGACGATCAAGGACGTGACGAGAGCACGTCGGTGCCTCCCGCCGAGCACGTGCACGCGGGCATGTTCAATCCGTGGGACGACGGCGCGCTTCCGGCGCCCACCGCCGTCGCGCTTCCTCCTCCCGCCGCGCACTTCGCGGAAGAAGAGGAAGAGGTCATCACGAGCGTCCGCCCGGGCCAGCTCGCGCAGCAGCGTGCCGACGCGCTCGCCGCCGCGATCGCGCATGGTCAATCGCCGCTGCCGTCGCCGCTCTCGCCACCGTCGGCGCCGCCGTCGGACACCACGTCGCCCGGCACCGATGCGCCAGCAGCCGCCGTCCCGCCATCCACGCCGGCGCCCGCGAAGCCCGCGCCCGTGAAGCCTTCACCGCCGCGACCGCCGCCGCTTCCGCCGCGCGCGCGAAAGCCTGCGCCTCCTGCGCCGTCTGCGCCCGCGGTGAAGTCGGCGCCTCCCGCCCGTATGACGCCGCCGCCGCCGAGCCCGACGCAGGTGATGGCGCAGCCCGAAGCCGCGGTCGACGCCGCGCCGCCGAGCGAGCGCACCGATCCGAATGGCATGACGGTCGAGGGCATCGAGGCCCAGATCGCAGCCTCCGCCCCCGTACCCGCGGCACCGGCGGCGCCCGCCGCGCCCGCCGACGTTCCCCAGAAGCTCGATCTCGATTCGGTCGAAGCGTTCGCCGATCTTCCCGACGACGCACGCGCGGCATTCGCGGCCGCGGCCGAAGTCAGCGTCCTCGGGGAAGGCGAAGAGGTCAGCAGCTTCGCGCTCGCGTACATCCTCTCG
>JAXDMI010000155.1:0-3049 GCA_034666145.1 Myxococcales bacterium
CAGGGGGACCCATGCCGAAGGCCGACGAAGGCACGGCCGCTGAAGCGGCCGATGTCACCACCGAGATCCGACACGCCGAGGCGCTGCTGAAGACGGGCGCCTTGCAGAGCGCCATCTTCAACAGCGCGAACTTCTCCAGCATCGCCACCGACGCGAGGGGGGTCATCCAGATCTTCAACGTCGGCGCCGAGCGGATGCTGGGGTTCACCGCCGCCGAGGTCGTCAACAAGATCACGCCCGCCGAGATCTCCGATCCGCAGGAGGTCATCGCACGAGCTACTGCGCTGAGCCGCGAGCTCGGGGCTCCCATCACGCCCGGCTTCGAAGCGCTCGTCTTCAAGGCCTCGCGCGGCATCGAGGACATCTACGAGCTGACGTACATCCGCAAGGACGGCAGTCGCTTCCCCGCCGTCGTGTCCGTCACCGCCCTCCGCGACGCCGAGGGCGCGATCATCGGCTACCTGCTGATCGGCACCGACAACACGGCACGCAAGAAGGCCGAGGCAGCGCTGCTCGAGGCGGGCGCCCTCCAGCGCGCCATCTTCAACAGCGCGAACTTCTCGAGCATCGCCACCGATGCCAAGGGCGTCATCCAGATCTTCAACGTCGGGGCCGAGCGGATGCTCGGCTACGCGGCCGCGGACGTCGTGAACATCATGTCGGCGGCCGACCTCCACGACGAAGAAGAGCTGGCTACGCGCGCCG
Organism: Myxococcales bacterium; assembly: GCA_034666145.1. GTDB lineage: Bacteria > Myxococcota_A > Polyangia > Polyangiales > Polyangiaceae > Labilithrix. The sequence continues at coordinate 706 of JAXDMI010000155.1, forward strand.
CCGCGCTGAGCCTCGAGTACGGCGTCGCCATCGCGACCGGCTTCGAAGTGCTCTCGTTCAAAGCGGCACGAGGGATCGAGGACAACTACGAGGTCACGAAGGTCCGCAAAGACGGCAGCAGGCTCGCGGCCATCGTCTCCGTCACCGCGTTGCGCGATTCGCAGGAGGCCATCATCGGCTTCTTGCTCATCGGCACCGACAACACCGCGCGCAAAGAGGTCGAAGACGAGCGCACGAAGCTCGACCAGCGCCTGCGCGATCAGCACTTCTACACGCGCTCGCTCATCGAATCGAACATCGACGCGCTGATGACCACCGACCCGCGCGGCATCATCACCGACGTGAACAAGCAGACCGAGGCGCTGACGGGGTGCACCCGCGACGAGCTGATCGGCGCGCCGTTCAAGAACTACTTCACCGACCCGGTCAGAGCGCAGGCGGGGATCGTCCGGGTGCTCAACGAGAGCAAGGTCACCAACTACGAGCTCACCGCGCGCGCTCGCGACGGCACGCTCACGGTCGTCTCGTACAACGCGACGACGTTCCACGACCGCGACCGGAAGCTCCAGGGCGTCTTCGCCTCGGCGCGCGACATGACGGAGGTGAAGCTCTTCGAGCAGACGCTCCAGCAGAAGATCGTCGCCGAAGACGCGAGCCGAATGAAGTCGGAGTTCCTCGCCAACATGTCCCACGAGCTGAGGACGCCGCTCAACGCGATCATCGGCTTCTCCGAGGTGCTCCGCGACGGCCTCCTCGGCGACATGACCGAGCAACAGCGCGGCTTCATCAGCGACATCTTCAACAGCGGCAAGCACCTGCTCGCGCTGATCAACGACATCCTCGATCTGTCGAAGGTCGAGGCCGGCAAGATGACGCTCGATCTCGAGCCGGTCGAGGTCTCGTCCCTCTTCGTGAGCAGCCTCTCCATCATCCGCGAGAAGGCCGCGAGCCGCCGGATCCATCTGCACATCGACGTCGCGGAGGAGCTCGGCTGCATCAACGCCGACGCGCGCAAGGTGAAGCAGATCGTCTACAACTTGCTCTCCAATGCCGTGAAATTCGCGGTCGAGGGCGGCGAGGTCGGCCTGCGCGCCACGCGCGTCGGACGTGCGGAGGTCGGTCGGCTGACCGGCTCGGCACCGGGTCGAACGTTCCCGGTCCCCGAGAACGACTTCGCCGAGTTCCTCGCGCTGAGCGTGTCGGACAGCGGCATCGGCATCACGCAGGAAGGCCTCGACGAGCTCTTCGAGCCATTCAGTCAGATCGACAGCGGTCTCGCACGCAAGTACGAGGGCTCGGGCCTCGGGCTGGCGATGGTGAAGGCGCTCGCCGAGCTGCAAGGCGGCACGGTGGCGGTGCAGAGCACCGAGGGAGAGGGTTCGTGCTTCACCGTCTGGCTACCGGTCCGGGCGGCCATGGCCCCCGAGCTCGCCGCTCCGAGGCAGCCTTCGAAGCCGAACGTTGGGACCGCGTCGGGGGCACGCGTCGCGCTCGTGGTGGAGGACGACGCCTACGCCGCCGAGCTGATTCGCATGCAGCTCGAGGCCGAGGGCTTCGCGGTGGTGCATGCCTCGACTGCCGAGGAGGCGCTGGCGCTTGCGACGTTGCAGCCGCTCGCGCTCATCACCGTCGACATCCTCTTGCCGGGCATGGACGGCTGGGAGCTCCTCGGTCGCCTCAAGGATATCCCCACCGTCAGGCACGTGCCGGTGCTGATCATCTCGCTGGTCGCGGATCGGAACAGGGGCTTCGCGCTCGGCGCCGCGGCGGTCATGCAGAAGCCCATCGGCCGGCAAGAGCTGCAGGACTCGCTCGTCGCGCTCGGGCTCCTTCCCGTCCCCGCGGGACGCGCGCTCAAGGTCCTCATCGCAGACGACGATCCCAAGGCGGTGGAGCTGATCGCGGTTCGCATCCTCGGTCTGGCCACGACCGTACTGCGAGCGTACGGCGGTCAGGAGGCCATCGACGTGGCCCGTAAGGAGCTGCCGCATCTGATCGTCCTCGATCTGGTCATGCCGGACGTGAACGGCTTCGACGTCGTGGAGGCGCTCAACGAACAGCCCGCTACCGCGCGAATTCCAATCTTGATCGTGACTGCCAATCCAGTGACTGCCGAAGATCGAACGAAGCTCAATCGTCATGTCATCGCCATCATGGAAAAAGGGGAGTTCGGCCGCGATCGCTTCTCCGCAGAGGTACGGAAGGCGATGGCCGGCCGCCCGCTGGTCGTATGACCATGGGAGTCGTTCTGATCGTCGAGGACAACGCGGCCAACATGAAGCTCGCGAGCTTTCTGGTGGAGAGAGCGGGTCACACCGTGCTCAGCGCGGCGGACGCGGAGGCC
>JAXDMI010000156.1:0-10509 GCA_034666145.1 Myxococcales bacterium
TCTCGCAGAAGTTCACGATGGACGCGCAGGGCGAGATCGCCGCCCTCGCCGACACGCTCAACACGATGACCGACACGCTCCGCGCCTTCGCGAGCGAGGTCACGCGCGTCGCGCGCGAGGTCGGTACCGAAGGCAAGCTCGGTGGCCAGGCGAAGGTCGCCGGCGCCGCGGGCACGTGGCGCGATCTCGTCGACAACGTCAACCAGCTCGCCGATTCGCTCACCAACCAGATCCGCGCGATGGCCGACGTCGCCACCGCGGTCACCGAGGGCGATCTCACGCGGAGCATCACCGTCGAGGCGCAGGGCGAGGTCCTTCAGCTGAAGGAGCGCGTCAACCAGATGATCGTGAACCTGCGTGAGACCACGCAGAAGAACCTCGAGCAGGACTGGCTGAAAACGAACCTCGCCAAGTTCTCCGGCATGATGCAGGGCCAGAAGAGCCTCGAGAGCGTGTCGCGCATGATCATGAGCGAGCTCACGCCGCTCGTGCAGGCGAGCCACGGCGCGTTCTTCGTCATGGACGAAGGCGAGGGCAAGACGCTCCGCCTCCTGGCGACCTACGCGTACAAGGAGAGGAAGCACGTCGCGAACCGCTTCCGCTTGGGCGAGGGCGTGGTCGGTCAGGCGGCGCTCGAGAAGAAGAGCATCCTCCTCTCGCGCGTTCCCAGCGACTACATCCAGGTCACGTCGGGGCTCGGCGAGGCGCCGCCGCTCAACCTCATCGTGCTGCCCGTTCTCTTCGAGGACGACGTGCGGGCGGTCATCGAGCTCGCGAGCTTCGAGCCGTTCTCGCAGATCCATCGCCTCTTCCTGGAGCAGCTCACCGAGTCGATCGGCGTCGTGCTCAACATGATCGGCGCGAACATGCGCACCGAGGAGCTGCTCAAGCAGTCGCAGAGCCTCGCCGACGAGCTGAAGGAGCAGTCGAGCGAGCTGCAGCGCCAGCAGAACGAGCTGAAGCGCTCGAACCAGGAGCTGGAGCAGCAAGCGCAGACGCTCAGGTCGTCCGAAGAGATGCTGCGCGAGCAGCAGGAGGAGCTGCAGCAGGTCAACGAGGAGCTCGAGGAGAAGGCGTCGTTGCTCGTCGAGCAGAACAAGGCCGTCGAGCAGAAGAACAAGGAAGTGGAGCTCGCGCGCCTGGCCGTCGAGGAGAAGGCGGCGCAGCTCGCGCTCTCGTCCAAGTACAAGAGCGAGTTCCTCGCGAACATGAGCCACGAGCTCAGGACGCCGCTGAACAGCCTCCTCATCCTCGCGAGGATGCTGCAGGACAACAAGGACTCGAACCTCTCCGACAAGCAGGTCGAGTACGCGAAGACCATCCACTCCGCGGGTACCGACCTCCTCAACCTCAGCAACGAGGTGCTCGACCTGTCCAAGGTCGAGGCGGGCAAGATCGAGATCTACGCGCAGGACGTCCCGGTCCAGGAGATCCTCAAGTATCTGGACCAAACGTTCCGCCCCGTGGCCCAGCAAAAAGGGCTCGAGCTCACGCTCGACGTGGAGCCCGACGTGCCGGTCACCATCCGCACCGACGGCCAGCGCCTGCAGCAGATCCTCCGCAACTTGATCGGCAACGCCTTCAAGTTCACCGAGCAGGGCGGCATCACGGTGCGCGTCCATCAGCCCTCGGCGGGCATCATCTACCAGAGCCCGGTGCTGTCGGCCGCGTCCGACAAGATCATCGCGTTCTCGGTGATCGATACCGGCATCGGCATCGCGAAGGACAAGCAGCAGCTCATCTTCGAGGCCTTCCAGCAGGCGGACGGCACGACGAGCCGCAAGTACGGAGGCACCGGCCTCGGTCTATCCATCAGTCGCGAGCTCGCGCGCCTGCTCGGGGGCGAAGTGCGCGTCGAGAGCGAGACGGGGAAGGGGAGCACCTTCACGATCTTCCTACCCGCCGAGTACGAGGCGCCGCTCCTCGACCTGCGCGAGGCGCTCGTTCCCGAGGTCCCGGCCGATCCGCTTCCGCAGGGCGAGATCGACGACGATCGCCATCTCCTCGGCGCGCACGACAGGGTGCTCCTCATCGTCGAGGACGACCCGACGTTTGCGCAGACCATGCTCGCGATGGCTCGCGATCATGGCTTCAAGGGCGTCATCGCGCTGCGCGGCGACATCGGGCTCACGCTCGCGCGTCGTCTCTTGCCCAGCGCGATCCTGCTCGATCTCCAGCTCCCCGTGATGGACGGCCTGCGCGTCCTCGAGCACCTCAAGGCGCATCCGCAGACGCGTCACATCCCGGTGCACGTGCTCTCGGGTCTCGATCGCAAGCTCGAAGGCCTCAGCCGCGGGGCCGTCGCCTACGTGCAGAAGCCCGTGAGCAAGGAGGCGCTCGACGACACGTTCGGTCAGATCGAGGGCTTCCTCCAGCGCAAGGCGTCGAAGCTCCTCATCGTCGAAGACGACGAGCGCGAGCGGCAGACGATGGTGGAGCTGATCGGCACCGAGGGCGTCGAGACGTCCGCTGTGGGCAGCGTCGAAGAGGCGCTCACCGTCCTCAAGGACACGCGCTTCGACTGCATCGTCCTCGACCTGTCGCTGAAGGGCGGCTCCGGGTTCGATCTCCTCGAGAAGATGTCGAAGAAGGCCGAGCTCAAGGCCATTCCCGTCATCGTCTACACCGGTCGCGACCTCACCTCGCAAGAGGAGACGCGTCTCAAGAAGTACGCGCGCTCGATCATCCTCAAGGATGCGCGCTCGCCGGAGCGCCTGCTCGCCGAGACGACGCTGTTCTTGCATCGGGTCGAGGCGGAGATGTCCCAGCCGAAGCGCAAGATGCTCCACGAGGCGATGGGCGCCGAGGGCGTGTTCAAGGACAAGAAGGTCCTCATCGTGGACGACGACGTGCGCAACATCTACGCGCTCGCCACCGTTCTCGAGGACGCCGGCATGAACGTGGTCTTCGCGGAGAACGGCCGCGAAGGCATCGAGGTCCTGAAGGCGACACCGGGCGTCGGCATCGTGCTGATGGACGTGATGATGCCCGAGATGGACGGCTACGAGACGATGCGCCGCGTTCGGCAGATGCCCGAATATCGCAACCTTCCGATCCTCGCGCTCACCGCGAAGGCGATGAAGGGCGATCGCGAGAAGTGTCTCGCCGCCGGCGCGAGCGACTACATCACGAAGCCGGTCGACCCCGACCAGCTCCTCTCGCTCATGCGAGTGTGGCTCTACTCGAACGAGACAGCGGGCTGACGGGCAACGACGGGTAACAAGGCCGAAACGATGACCACCAAGCGCAGCGGCTCGTACGCACGCGTCGCCGACCCGCGAAGCGCGGCCCAAGGCGCAACGACGAGCTCGGTGCTGGCGCGCGCCGACGCCGAGTACGCCGGTGTCACGTCGCTCGAGCGCCTGGAGATCCAGCTGCTGCTCGAGGCGGTGTTCCGTCACTACGGACACGACTTCCGCTCCTACGCGTTCTCCTCGTTGCGCCGCCGGCTGCGGAAGCGCCTCGAGGCGGAGAACCTGACGACGTTCTCGTCGCTGCAGGACCGCCTGCTCCACGACCCCGAGGCGATGGAGCGTCTGCTCCGCGACATGTCCGTGAACGTGACGGGCATGTTCCGCGACCCGACGTTCTTCCTGGCGCTGCGTCAGACCGTGGTCCCGATCCTCCGCACGTATCCGTTCGTGCGCATCTGGCATGCCGGCTGCGCGACGGGCGAAGAGGTCTACGCCCTCGCCATCATGCTCGAGGAGGAAGGCCTCTACGAGCGATCGCGCATCTACGCGACGGACATGAATGCCGACGCGCTCGACAAGGCGAAGAGCGGCATCTTCCCGCTGTCGCGCATGCGCGAGTACACGTCGAACTACCTGCAAGCCGGCGGCACGCGCAGCTTCAGCGAGTACTACTCCGCGAACTACGACGCGGCGCTCTTCGATGCCAAGCTTCGTCGCAACGTTCTCTTCGCGCAGCACAACCTCGCGACCGACACGTCGTTCAGCGAGTTCAACCTGATCCTCTGTCGCAACGTCCTCATCTACTTCGATCGGCAGCTGAAAGAGCGCGTCTACAAGCTGTTCGCCGATTCGCTCGCCTCGCTCGGCGTGCTCTGCCTCGGGCGCCGCGAGTCGCTGCGCTTCACGGCGGTCGAGACCGAGTACGAGGAGTTCGACGCCAAGGAGCGCATCTACCGGAGGCGTCGATGACGAGCGCCAACGGAGCGAACGGCCAGAGCGGCTTCGTGCGTCCCGAGATCATCGTGGTCGGCGCGTCGGCGGGTGGCCTGAAGGCGCTCGAGATGATCCTGTCCGCGCTGCCTCGTGGTTTTCCGGTGCCGATCGTCGCCGTCCAGCATCGAGCGCGCGAGTCGAGCGACGCGTACGCCGAGGTGCTGGGCAGGGGGAGCGCGCTGCCGGTTCACGAGATCCAGGACGAGGACCAGCTGCGCGCGCCCGGCGTCTACCTCGCACCGCCGGACTATCACGTGCTCGTCGAGCCCGGTCGCCTGGTGCTCTCGATCGATGACCCCGTCTCGTACAGCCGCCCGTCGATCGACGTGCTCTTCGAGTCCGCCGCCGACGTCTACGGCGCGCGCGTCTGCGCGGTGCTCTTGACGGGCGCCAACGCGGACGGCGCGAAGGGGCTCGTGCGCATCAAGCAGGCCGGCGGGTACGCCATCGTCCAGGACCCGCATACCGCGGAGAGCCCCGAGATGCCCGCTGCCGGGATCGCCAATGCCCCCGTCGATACGGTGCTACCGCTTGCGGAGATCGCCGCCGAGCTCGTGCGGAGGATCGCGACAACATGAAGCCGTTCGAGGACAAGCAGACCCCGCGGACCCCGCCCATCGCCGAGACGATGAACATCCTCATCGTCGACGACGAACCGTCGAACCTGCTCGCGCTCGAGGCGATCCTGGAGCCGCTCAAGGTGAACCTCGTGCGCGCCACCTCCGGCCGGGAGGCGCTGCGCCACACGCTGAAGGACGACTACGCGCTGGTCCTCCTCGACGTGCAGATGCCGGAGATCGACGGCTTCGAGACCGCGGAGCTCTTGCGCAAGCGCGCGCGCACACGCGACGTGCCGATCATCTTCCTCACCGCCATCAGCAAGGACCACAAGTTCGTCTCGCGCGGCTACGACGTCGGCGCCGTCGACTATCTCTTCAAGCCGTACGAGCCCGATGTCCTCCGCGCGAAGGTCGCCGTCTTCGTGGAGCTCGCGCGGAAGAACGAGATCATCCGCGCGCAGCACGAAGCGCTGCGTGTGATGAGCCAGCGCGAGCTCGCCGACGTGAAGAAGCGTAGCGATCAGCGCTATGCCGATCTCGCCGACTCGATGCCGCTCCTCGTGTGGACCACCGATCCTGCGGGTCACCTGCAGTACGGCAATCAGCGATGGGAAGCGCTTGCGCGCGGCTCGCGGGAGTTCGGTTCGGTCATCGCGCCGGAAGATCTTCCGCGCTTCGTCGAGGGTTGGAACGCCGCGCTCCTCGCCGGGCAACCATGGGAGGCGGAGCTCCGCTTCGGCAACGCCACCGAAGGCTGGCGCGTGCATCTCGTGCGCGTCGTTCCTCGTCGCGACGAGGCTCGGCAGATCACGTCATGGGTCGGCACGAGCACGGACATCGACGCGCGTGTCCGCGCCGAGCGCGCGCTGCGCATGCTCGCCGACGCGAGCCGCCGACTCGGGACCACCCTCGAAGACCCGATGGAGATCGAGGCGGTGCTCCGCGGCGCGCTCCCCATCCTCGGCGATCTCGCGATGCTCGACGTGCCGGAGGGGCAGACGCACAAGCGCATCAAGCTCTCGACGACGCCCGGCTCCGCGCATCTCCTCGACGATCCGCGCTTCGACCTCGGGCCGTCGACGGTCGCGTATTCCGGTCGCCCGGAGATCTATCTCGACGTCGCGGAGGAGCTCACAGAAGCCCATTCGGGGCGCGGGATCGAGAACCTGCGCTTCCTCGGAGAGCTCGAAGTCGCCGCATACATCTGTGTGCCGCTGACGTCGCGCGAGCGGGGCGTGGGCACGCTGACGCTCGCCCGAGCGAAGGGCAGCGCGCCCTACGAGCAAGCCGATGTCGCGCTCGCCGAGGACCTCGCGCGTCGTATCGCGGTCGCCGTGGACAACGCGCGTCTCCACGAGACCACCGAAAAGCGCCGCGAGGAGCTCGAGCAGGCGAACAAGTCGAAGGACGTCTTCCTCGCGACACTCTCCCACGAGCTGCGCACGCCGCTCAACGCCATCGTTGGATGGACCGACATGATGCGCAACGGGCAGCTCGCGCCCGAGGAGCTCGGCCGCGCCATCGAGACCATCGATCGCAATGCGCATGCGCTCAACCATCTCGTCGCCGACTTGCTCGACGTCTCGCGCATCGTCACCGGCTCGCTCAAGATCGACTCGAAGCTCGTCGGTCTCGCATCGGTGGTGGAGGCGGCCATCGAGGCCGCGCGCCCGCAGTGCGCGGCCAAGCGCGTCGTCCTCGACGTCTCCCTGGAGCGCGTGGGCTGCGTGAAGGGCGACGCCGGTCGCCTGCGGCAGATCATCGGCAACCTCCTCTCGAACGCCATCAAGTTCACGCCCACGGGCAGCACCATCGTCGTACGCGTCACGCGCGCGGGCGACAGCGGCCAGGTCACCGTGAAGGACTCCGGCGAGGGCATCGCGGCCGACTTCCTGCCTCACGTCTTCGAGCGCTTCCGTCAGGCGGAGGACGCGAAGGCGCGCGGCCTCGGTCTCGGCCTCGCCATCGTGAAGCACCTCGTCGAGGAGCACGGCGGCAGCGTCGTCGCGTCGAGCGACGGGCTGGGCAAGGGCGCGCTGTTCACGGTGCTCCTGCCGATCGCCGCCGAAGAGTCGCTCGCCGAGGACGCGGACGCGGCGCGCAACTCCCTGCCGGTCTCGGCCCAGCCGCAGCTCGCGGGCGTCCATGCGCTCGTGGTCGAGGACGATCCCGACGGCAACGAGCTCATCACGACGATCCTCGAGCGCTACGGCGCGCGCGTCACGTCGGTGGGAACCGCGACCGCGGCGCTCGACGCACTCGACGCGGAGCGCCCCGACATCCTCGTCTCCGACATCGGCCTGCCCGATCACGACGGCATCGAGCTCATCAAGATGGTGCGCACGCGGGTCTTCGCGAAGTCCATGCCTGCCATCGCGCTGACCGCTTATGCGTCGCGACAGGATGCGGCGAAGGCCATCGCGGCCGGCTTCGACGCCCACGTCGCGAAGCCCGTGCAGCCAGGCACGCTCGGCACGACGGTCGCTCGGCTCATCGCCAACGGGCGCGCGAAAGCTACGGCTTCGTACCCGGCAGCGTGAACGAGACGACGAGGCTGTCGCCGGCCTCGATGCGGAACGTCCCGCGCTGAGCATCGGCGAGACCGCGCGCGATCAAGAGCGCGAGACCCCCGCGACCCTCGGCGGGCGGAGGCACGGGCACGCCGCCGGGACCGATGGCACGCGCCGTGAACGTGACGACGCCGCCGACCTTGGCGACGCCGAGGCGAATCGTGCCGCCGTCACCGGTGGACTTCGCTTCGAACGCGATGACCTTCGCGATGAGCTGCATCGTCCGGGCGCGATCGACCATGACGCGCGCGCTCTCGTCGAGGTCGTCGCAGACGACGGCGGCGCCCTTCTCGGAAGCAGCGGGCGAGGCAGCGGTCGCCGCGTCCTTGACGAGCTGCGCGGCGCTCTCCTCGCGGATGGCGTAGTCGATCTTCTTCGCGTCGATGCGGCTCGCCTCGACGAGGTCCTCGATGAGGCCCTGCATGCGCGACGTCGCGCGTTCCATGCGTGAAACAAGGCTGATCCCGCGCGTGGCGTCGACGTCGTTACGCTCGAGATCGTCGCGGAGCAGACCCGCGCTCATCGCGAACGTGTTCAGCGGATTCCGGAGGTCGTGCGAAACGCTGGCGAGCAACGTCTCGCGTGCCTTGGTGACCGCTTCGACGCGCACGCGCAGGCGCGCCGCTTCGAGCGCGAGCCCCACCATCGCGGCGAGCTGCCCGAGCGCGGCCTCGGCGTTGCCGTCTGCGGAAGACGAGGTGCCCGGGACGGCGAGAATGCCTTCGACGACGTTGCCCGAGCCGAGGAGCGCGACCGCAAGGAAGCCTTGCTCGACGCGCGCGACGGACTTCGCAGTGGTGACGAGCGCGGCGAAGGGAGGGGAGGGCGGCTCGGCGCTGCCCGCGCGATCGTCGGAAGCGCTCCGCACCGACGTGACGTTGCCGTTCTCGAGGCGGGCGGCCCACGCATGTCGCGCACCGGTCAGCGCGCGTGCTTCCTCGGCTGCGGCATCGAGGACGTCGTCGGGCTGCAGTGCGGCGCGAAGGCGCCCCGCGAGCGTCTTGCGAGCGTCATCCGATGCGGAATCGAGATTCGACACGTAGGCGGATGTTAACTGGGCAAGACCCGATAGCGAAATAGATTCCGAGCTTGAATCGTGCGCGCCGCTCAGCTTTCAGCTCCGCGCGGCTCCTCCGAGCAGCTCGGCGCCCGTCGTGACGAAGTCGCCGTCGGCCCAGTCGAGCAGCGACGCGATCTCGCTTCGCAGCAGCGCGTATCGCATGTCCGCGGGATGGATGGCGATCCGGGCGGGCAGCAGGCGGCGCGCGGGTCGGGCGATGCGGCACCATGCGACGCTCGAGAGCAGTCGACCCGGCGTGCGGCTCGCGTAATTGAGGACCACGCTCGCGCGCGACCGCTTCTTCGCAGGGTCGTACACGCGCGTGTGATCTTCGGTAAACCCGTAGCCCCGCTCGCCCAGGAGAGCGTGGACCCACGCGGGCATCGACCACGCGGGCGCCACGAAGCCGCGAATCGCGAGCCCGGCGTCGCGCAGCATGCGCTCGCCTTCGTCGAGGCGATGGAGCGCTTCGTCGCGGGAGACGTCGCTGAACTCCGCCTCGCCGCCGGACACCACCTTCTGCGCGAAGGCGTGTCGGGCACGCGCGATGCTTCCACCGCCGGCCCGCGTCTCGTCGAAGCTGCGCGCCTGGTGGTAGTAGCCGTGGAGGTAGATCTCGTGGCCGTCGGCCTGCAGCTCGCGTAGGCGATCGCAGTAGTCGGGATGATCGGAGAGCGACGCACGGCCGTGGAAGTCGGGCACGACGAGGAGCGCGGGCTTCACGCCGTGCGCATGCGCTGCGTCGAGGGCGAGCTCGACCTCGTCGCGCCACGCTGGCGAGACGTCGTGGATGGAGACGTGGACGGCCATGGTGCTGCGCCGCTCGCTCCGCGTTATTTCGCGGCTTGCGCGCGCGACACCGCCTCGTACTCGCCCTCGAACATGACGAGCTGTTCGGTGACGATGTCGAGGTTCTTCTGGTTCATCTCGCTGTCCTCGGCGAAGGACATGTCCACCATCTGACGGCGGATCTCCCCGAGCTTGTCGCAGATCGAAGCGAGGCGCGGCATATCGGCGAGGTTGCGCGCCCTGTCCGCGAAGTTGCCGCGGTACTCGTCGAACAGCTTGTTCGCCGCGCCGCCCAGCTCGCCCATGATCTCGGTCATGGGCGTCGCCTGTCGAACCTTGCGGACCTCGGCGAGCTCGGCGTCGTAGGTCTTCAGGCGGTCCTCGACGATGCCGATGTTCTTGTCGTTGAACTCGATCTTCAAGCCGCCGTCTCGTAGCGCGACCATGCGGTCCCGGACCTTCTTCAGCGTGCCGACGACGCGCATGAGCAGCGCGGGACGGCGCGACACGCGCGGCTCGCCCGCGAAGTGACCCTGGTAGACCGCGAACTGGTTGTTCGCGAGCGTGGCGAGGATGCTCGCTTGATCATCGGGGGTGCCGCTCCTCTGGGCCTCCTCGATCATCTCGATCTCCTTCTGGTACTGCGCGAGGCTGTCGCGCACCACCTGGCGATCGCGCTCGAAGTCGCCGGGCTTCTTCGACTCCTCGAGGATGGCGGTCATGCGCTTGTCGATCTGACGGAGGTCTTCGACCATCTCGCCGAGGAGCGCGACGTCGCGGGTGCCGCGATCCTTGCCGGCGAAGTGCCGGAGGTAGCGTGCGAAGACGAAGTTCGCGCTGGTCGCTTCCATCGAGAACTGCTCGAAGGTCGGACCGACCTCCTGGGCCTTCACGATGGCTTCGCGCTCCGCCTTGTACATGCGGAGGCTCTCCGTCGCGGCGTCGCGCAAGCGACCGAGATCGGCGCCTTGCGCGGCAGCGGGGATGCGGTCGACCTGATCGATGACCGAAGCGGTGCGCTTGATCATGCGATCCATCTGAGCGACATCACGGGTGAGACGAGAGTGACCCGCGAAGTCCGACGCGTACTCGCGGTCGATCTGCTCGAGCTCCTTGCCCAGGTTCTCGACGAGGTTATTGGCCATGGATGCTCGCGTTTCTAGCACAGAGTAGGATGCCGGCAGTGCGAAGGTGGTGGCGAACGAGGTCCTGGCGCACGAAGGCCCGGCTGATCTTCTATCCCGGGGTGGTGCTCCTCGCGGCCGGCTTTCTCGGCTTCACGATGGCAATGCCGGGACGAAGTCATCACGGGCCCCTCGAACCGATGTCGGCGCGCGAGACCG
>JAXDMI010000157.1:0-4773 GCA_034666145.1 Myxococcales bacterium
AAGCTCGCCGGCTCGGAAGAGCAGAAGAAGAAGTACTTCGGCTGGCTCATGAGCGAGCCGACGCAGGTGAGCTACGCCACGACCGAGCCGGGCGCCGGGAGCGACGTCGCCGGCCTCCAGTGCCGCGCCGTCAAGCAGTCCGACGGCGGATACGTGCTCACCGGCACGAAGGCATGGATTACGAACGCGAACCTGTCGGCGTTCTTCGTCATCTTCGCCACCGAGAACCCGGAGCTCCGTCACAAGGGCATCGGCGCGTTCATCGTGCATCGCGATGCGAAGGGCCTCAGCGTCGGCAAGCACGAGGACAAGCTCGGTCAGCGCGCCAGCGACACTGCGCAGGTCATGCTGGACGGCGTGCACGTCCCCGCCGCGCAGGTGCTTGCGCCTCCCGGACACGGCTTCAAGGTGGCGATGGAGACCTTCAACCAGACGCGCCCGGACATCGGCGCGATCGCCGTCGGCCTCATGCGCCGCTGCCTCGACGAGTCGGTCGCGTATGCGAAGGAGCGCAAGACCTTCGGCACCGCCATCGCGAATCACCAGCTCGTGCAGGCGATGCTCGCCGAGATGGCGATCCGCATCCACGCGACGCGCCTCCTCGTGCACAAGGCAGCGTGGGCGCTCGACAAGGGCATCCGCGATCCGCTGACGTCGAGCCTCGCAAAGGCCTACGGCGCCGACTCGGCGATGCTGTCGGCGCTCGACGCCGTGCAGGTCTTCGGCGGCAACGGCTACGTGAAGGAGTACCCCGTCGAGAAGCTGATGCGCGACGCGAAGATCCTCCAAATCTACGAAGGCACCGCGCAGATCCAGCGCATCGTCATCGCGAAGCAGCTCCTCGCGTAACGCGTAACCGCGTGCCTCTCCCCTCGCCCGCGTCCGCGCTCGCGTCCGCGCTCGCATCCGCGCTCGCGCTCGCATCCGCGTCCGCGCTCGCGCTGTCGGCGTGCCCCGCCCCCGGCCGCGACGTCGTCCCCGAAACGCACGACGTCCGCGGCGCGCTCCCCGACGCTGCGCCGCCTCCGCGCACGGACGGCTACGCGTACGTCGCGCGGCGGCCGCACGGCGCCGTCGGTCTCGTCGGCGCGCACTTCATGACGGAGGCCGATGCGCAGCGCATCGTCGATCGCGTCGCCGACGATCTCGAATCGTGCGCGCGACGGCTCGTGCTGCGCAACGAGCTCGTCGAAGGTGCATTGCAGCTCGTCGCCGTCACCGGATCGCGCGGCACCGCCGAAATCACCGACGTTCGCTTCGCGCCCGGAGGTCCCGTCGCAGCCAACGCGCTCGAGTGCATCGTCGCGCCGCTGCGTGCGAATGCGTTCCCCGCGGCCACGACGGCCGGGGTCCCCGCCCTTGCCATCGAGGCCACATGGGGCGTCGCCACGTCCGCCAATACGGACGCGGGAGCTGAAGCAGGTAGGGCACTGTAACCAAACATTCCAGGTCTACTGCACGATTCGCATCGGCGTAAACACACGAATCTATATCGCAAATCATTATTGCAGACCTCCTGGTAGGTGCTATGAACGCGGGGCCGCGCCTGGGCTAACGTCGACCACGGTCGAGACGTGATCCAGAGCGACCGTTTCCAATTTGGAAACGCAGGTTGCTTGAGGGAGTTGTTGTCAGGGCGCTGGGGAGCGCTCACAACACGGCCGTCCGGAGGAAAGCGCCATGCGAACCATTTCGAGCCTAACGAGTCGTTCCATGTCCCGCGTCGCCATGATGGCCGTGATCGCCGGCGCCGCAGCCTGCTCCGCGCAGGGCAGCTCGACGATCATCGGCACCGGATCGCCGACGCCGGGCGACGGCACGACGGCAGGCACCGACCCGACGACGCCGGCCGACCCGACGAATCCCGCCGCCGGGACGCCGGATCCGAGCATGATGGGCGATCCCACCAGCAAGGACACGCCGGCCCCGCCGCTCGTTACAGGTGTTGCGATCTCGGGCATCTCGGTCTTCCAGGCCGTTAAGGTCCCCGTCGTCACGGCCGGCAAGGTGGTCGCCCCCGCCGACCGCAACTCTCCGGTCGTCGCGAAGCGACCCGCGCTCATCCGCGTCTACGTCAAGCCGGACTCGACGTACAAGGGCGGCTCCATCACCGCCGAGCTCCGGCTCGTGGACGGCACGACGAGCCTTCCCGTCGTCAAGGACACGAAGTCCATCTCCGGCGCTTCCACCGATGCGACGATCGCGTCGACGTTCAACTTCGAGGTCCCCCCCGAGAGCCTGCCCCCGGGCGTCACGTACCAGGTCCTCCTCACGCAGACCGGCGGCGTCGTGCCGACTGGAACGAGCACCGCACGCTTCCCCAACGACGGCGGCGTCCAGTCGCTCGACGTGATGACGTCGGGCACGCTCAAGATCGTGGTGGTGCCGGTGAAGTACCAGGCCGACGGCTCCGGCCGCATCCCGGACGTCAGCGCCGCGCAGCTCGCGCGTTACAAGCAGACGTTCATGGCCCGCTACCCCGCCGAGACCGTCGAGATCACCGCGCGCGCGCCCTGGACGTACAGCAGCGCGATCTCCGCGAACGGCAACGGCTTCTCCGCGGTGCTCAACGCGGTGACGAACCTGCGCAAGACCGACGGCGTCGCAGCCGACGTCTACTACTACGGCGCGCTCGCGCCGACGTCGTCGTTCAACTCGTTCTGCGGCGGCGGCTGCGTGACGGGTCTCAGCACCGTCGTGGACAGCCCGCAGACGTCGTTCCTCCGCGCCAGCGTCGGCGTCGGTTACACCGGCGACGACTCGGTCAACACCGCGGCCCACGAGGTCGGTCACGCGCACGGCCGTAACCACGCTCCGTGCGGCGGCGCGTCCGGCGTCGATCCGAACTTCCCCTACTCCAACGCCTCGATCGGGACGTGGGGCTACGACATCTTCGCGAAGACGTTCCTCGCGCCGACCGTCGGCAAGGACATGATGGGTTACTGCCCCAACGAGTGGGTCAGCGACTACACGTACACGGCGCTCTTCGACCGCATCGCGTCGCTCAACGGCAATCCGCTGTCGAACGCGACAGGAACGACCGCGGCCGGCTCGGGTAACTTCCAGGCCAGCACCGAGGTCGCTGGTCCCTCTGCGCATGAGGGGGGCACCTTCCGCATGGCGAACGTCGCCGCGGACGGCGCGGTCACCTGGACGAACGACATCGAGCTCGATCAGGAGCCCACCGCCGGCAAGTCGCTCGTCGCGACGTTCACGGGCGCGAACGGCGGCACCGTCGGCACGCACACCGCGCACTTCTATCCGTACGACCACCTCCCCGGTGGCGTGCTCGTCGTTCCGTCGGCGCCGAAGCCCTCGAGCGTCAACGGCTTCGCCACGAAGGCGCAGCTCGCGGCGACCTGGTCGACGGTCCACGTCGCCGGTCTCGCGAACCCGCTCACGCGCTGAGCCCTCGCTCAGAAGGTCATAGCCAGGCCCGTTCGCCAGAACACTCCGTTCACGGCGAGCGAGCCCAGGCGCGTCGCCTGATCCGAGCCCAGGACGTCGGCCTCGTTGCGATTCGGTCGCACGCGAAGGTCCGCGGACGACGTCAGGCCGTAGCCGACCTCGTGCGTGATCCAGAGGCGCGCCGCGCGCGTCGCGTGATCGTTCGAGCCCACGAGGCGGAACGATGCGCCCGCGCTGAGATCCGCGGCGAGCACCCACGGTGCATGCTCGAGGGTGCGCGGTGACGACGGATCTTCGACGCGTGCGTAGAGCGCGCCGGCGCCCGGCGCGACCTTCGCGAACACATCGAACCACGGCGCGAAGTACCAGCGCGCTTCGATGGGCACCGTGAGGCGATGCATCGTGAGCTTCGTCGTGAGGCCGCGCGCACCCGCGACGCGTGAGCCGACGTCCCAGGCTGCGCCCGCAGACACCGCGAGCTTGCCGCGCGTCAGGAAGGCATACGACGCGTCGAGCGAGACCTGCGCGAGGACGTCGTCGTCGGCGAACGTGTCGAAGGCGGGGGATGCGATGTAGCCGACGCGCGCGCCCAGGCTCACGCGGAGGTAGTCGTAGCGAGGGCGGGAGGGAGCGCGCGCGGTCGGGGATTCCGCGGGCGCGGGGGCGAGCGCGGGCGCGAGGGCGGGCGCGGGCGCGGACGCGGACGCGGGCGAGGGCGCGGGTGGGTCGTCCTCGGCTGGTTGCGCGAGGGCGAGGGTTGGGAGGGACACGAGGAGAAACGAGACCGAGGTGGCGAGGCCGAACTTCATGGTCAGAGGTCCTCGAGGAGGAAGCCGTAGAAGGAGTGAGAGGCGGCGGTGTCGGGGGCGAGCGCGTCGAGCACGGTTGCGCCGCCTGCGCCGCGTACGTCGATGGTGATGAGGGACCGACCGCCCTCCGGCCGTGCGACGTCGAAGACCGAGTCGATCGGGCGATCGAGCGGCAACGGGATCGGGTGGAGATCCGCGAGCGATACCTGCGCGAGGTTCGACGTGCCGCGCTGGAACGCCCAGAGCCTTCGTCCGTCGCGCGACACGACGAGCGACGCAGCGCCGAGCGTCGTCAGCGGCGATGCCGTGCGCGTCGCCAGGTTGAGCACGAAGAACGCGTTGCCGCCACCCGTGCTCTCCAGCACTTTGAGCTCCGGGCGCGGCGGCGGCACGTCGAGGACGCTGCCGATCGCCGACGAGAGCCCGACCACCTCGACGCTTCGATACGGCTGCCCCGTCGCGCGACCGAGCGACCAGAACGCGACGCCGCGCGAGCCGCCGGTGCCGTAGAGCAACGCGGTGTCGCTCCCGGCAGCGCCGCCGACCGCGTTCGTGA
>JAXDMI010000158.1:0-4951 GCA_034666145.1 Myxococcales bacterium
CGCCGATGACGCCGATCTCGCGGTCGAGGACCGCGTCCTTCGCGTCCTGTCGCTTCGAGCGTGCGCGCGCGTACTCCGCGATCGCGACGCCTGCGACGGCTCCGATGAGACCGCCGATGACGACGGCAACAGGGCCGGCGAAAGAGAAGATGCCGACGGCCGTGCCGGCCAGCGCACCCGCCGCGATGCTGGCCGCGATCGCCGTGCGAGCGGGATGGGCAGGGATCCCCGACTTGCGCTCGAGGTCGTTCGCGTTGTGGTTCATGACTTGCCTCCAGTCTCCACTCGACGACAAGCAACGACCGTTCCGCCGAGCGCGCGCGATCGCGATCGGTGGAGCTCGTCGCTCAGCTCATCGGGCGCCGCCGATGAAGCCGCGCTAGCTCACCTCACGGAGCCCGCGCTCCGGCGTCCTCGAGCTGACGCGCGCGACCGCTCACCGAGGCGCTTGACGAATATATGCGTCACGGTGTATATACACGGTCATGCAGCTCGACGTCTTTCAGACCCTCGGCGATCCGACACGCCGTCGCATCGTCGAGGCTCTGCGCCATGGCGAACAGCAGGTCGGTGACGTCGTCGAGATGGCGGGCGTCCATCAGTCCGGCGTCTCTCGGCATCTCCGTATCCTCTACGAGTCGGGCTTCGTCTCGATGCGAGCCGATGGCCAGCGACGTCTCTATTCGTTGAAGCCGGAGCCGTTCCGAGAGCTCGACGACTGGCTCGGCCCGTACCGGAGGCTGTGGGCGGCCCGGCTCGATCGCTTCGAGTCCGCGCTGGGGAAGAAACAAGATCAGGCTCGTCGAGCCGAAGACAGGAAGAAGAGAAAATGAGCGCAGCGAAGGTCGTCATCGAGCGAACGTACCGAGCAGAGCTCGGTCAGGTTTGGGACCTGTGGACCACGAAGCAAGGCTTCGAATCGTGGTGGGGGCCGGTGGGCTTCCGCACCGAGGTCCAGGAGCTCGAAGCGCGCGCTGGCGGCGCCCTTCGGTACGATATGATCGCCGACACGCCGGAGATGATCGCGACGATGAAGCAGATGGGCCGGCCCCCCTCGCACGCCACGCGAGCTCGCTTCGCGGAGGTGAAGCCGCGCGAGCGGCTCGTCATCACGAACGTCATCGACTTCCTCCCCGAGGTCGCGACCTACGAGAGCGACATCGCCGTGGACTTCGTCGCGGTAGGTGGGAGCGTCCGCATGGTGGTCACGCTCGACGCCATGCACAGCGAGGAGTTCTCGCGGATGCAGAGGGAAGGCTTCACGAGCCAGCTCACGAAGCTCGACAAACGCTGGCAGGGCTGATCGCCGCCCTGCGTTTGGCGACGTCGACGCTGCCCGCTCACTCGCCGATGCGGATGCGCGCGCGTTTCTCGAGCTCCTCGAAGCGTGCTTCGAGCGCCGCGTCCTCGTCGGCCAGCGGATCATCGGTGGCCGACGGTCGTGCGGGTCGACGCGCTTCGGGAGCGTCTGGTTGGAGCGCGCCTCGTGCCGCGTCGCTCACCTTCTCGAAGGCGCGCGCGGCGCCCGACGCGATCGTCGAGCCCACTTGCTCGGCAGCGCCCGTGAGCTTCTCGAGCGCGGTGGGCTGGCGTGTTTCGACGTCGTCCGTCGCATAGAGCGCGCCGCACGCGCCACACGCCATGACCGTACGGCTGCGATAGTCGACGACGTCGATGAAGTAGAGCTGGATGGTCGAGGTCGCGCGGCGCTCGTAGAACATCGCGGTCTCGTGGCACTCCGAGCAGAGACGCTCGACCTGGCGCCCGTTGGGGACGCGCTCCGTGTGTTCCTTCGTTCCGAGCACCAGCCACATACCGAGAGACTAGCGGAGGGCCGACGTGTTGCCACGGTCAGCCTCTCCTCTCCGCTGTCGTTCTCACGGCAACGTCGGGATGGCGCGTGGGGTCGCGCTGCATGGCCCCGCAATGCCGCCGTCCGGTGGCTGGCACGTGACGTCTCCCTCCGTTGCCGGCAGATGACCGAGGAGCCCGCCGCGGGCCGTTCCCCAGGCGACCACCGCGCCGTCGAAGCGCACGGCCACCGTGCCGGCGAACGCGCTCATCGACGATCCGCTCGAGCCGCTCAGGCCGGGGACGACCTGCGGCGCTGTCTTGCACGGTGACGCCGAACAGTTGAGCGCGAGGTCGGTCTCGACGATCCCGAGGCGAGCGTCGGTGCTGGCGCCGAAGCAACGGATCTGTCCGTCAGCAAGACGCGCGCACACGTGACGATCCTTGCCGGCGATCTCGGTGGCACCCGCGAGCCCGGCGATCGTGATGGGACTCGCGGTTCCATTTCCGATGCCGTAGCCCTGGTAACCCCAGCACTGCACCCCGGCGGCGGCGCGCACGCAGGTATGGCCGTCGCCCGCGATGACTTGCGACACGACGCCGAGACTGGGGATCAGGAACGGCGTCGGCTCGCACGCTCCGCTGGGACAGGTCGCTGTGCTCGACGCACGGATCTGCTGGTTGCCGTTGGCGCCCCAGCAGTAGGCCGCGTTGCCCACGCGAGCGCACGCGTGAGTCTTCGGGCCGGCGCCGACCGAGATCGAGCTGGCCGGTCCCGGCAGCGCCACCTTCAGGGGTACCGCGGGCGCTCCGCCGTCCGCCGTGCCGTCGCCACGCAGGCCGAGACCGTTGTTGCCGAAGCAGTAGACGTCCTGGCCGACGAGCGTACGAATGCAGGAGCCCGTGAGACCGAGCGAGACCTCGGCGATCGGCTCGGCGAACGGAAGCTTGGTCGGCTTCGTGACGCACGGGCTCCCGCAATTCTCGACGGGCACGTCGCCGAGCTCTCCGGACGCGTTGCGGCCCCAGCAAAACGCTTCGCCCTGCTGGGTCACGGCGCACGCGGAGCCGTACCCGACCGCGATCGTCGCGACCTTCGCGACCCCTTCGACCCGCACCGGGAGCGGGCGACACTTCACGCCGTCGCAGGACATTTCATCAGGAACCACCCGGGCTCCGAGCTGCGCGACGGAGTTGCTTCCCCAGCACCACACCGTACCGGACGCTCGAAGGGCGCACGAAAAGGTGTCCCCCGTGCCGACGGCAGTCACCTTGTCGCCACCGCAGATGCCTTCGAAGCACGTGGTGCCGTTGCAGGTCGTGCCGCACGCTCCGCAGTTCGCCGGGTCCGACGAGGTATCGACACACGCGTCGCCACACGACGTCTTCGGGGCTGTGCACGAGGCCGAGGTCTCGTCGCCCGTGCTCGCCTCCGAGCCACCGTCGACGGCGGGGCCAACACCCGGCGTCACGACCGCGGAAGGCTCGTCGCCCACGCAGGCAAGGACCGCCACACCGAGGACGGTGAACACGACCCCGCACACGACGACAGATCTTCGGGCGCGCATGGGGAAACGATAGCAGTCCGAGGCCCGGCACGCGCCAGCGCGTTCTACTCCGCGTCCAACGCGTCGGAGGCGAACGCGACGGCGTCGAAGTCGACCTCGGTGTCCTCCTCGTCGTCGTCCTCTTCCTCTTCCCTGGCCTTGACGACGGCGCTCGCGAGCACCGGGAGGCGACGCTTCCCGACCGGCGCCTCGTCGATGTACTCACGGAGCGCGAACATGTCGGTGAGCGCCTCGAGCTTCGCGAGGCCCTGCACCTCGACCTGACGAACGCGCTCGCGCGTCACGTTCATGATCGCGCCGACCTCTTCGAGGGTCGTGCCGGCACGATCGGCGACGTCGAGCGCGCAGCTCTCGGTCATCTCCCACACCTCGAGGTCGGGGAAATTCAGCTTGATCGCGCCGGTGCGCGCCGACGCATCGAGGTAGAGATGGTGCTTGCACGAGACGAACGGGCACGGACGCTGGCCCTGTGCGCAGTCTTCGCGGGTCGTCGGCTTCACCACGTCTTCGACGTCCGGATAGAGCATGCGACCGAGCTCCAGCTCGCGCTTCGTCATGCGCTTCACGCTGATGGTACGCGCGCGCACATCGCGCTTGCGGCGCGAGCGACGCTGCTCGCGCGTCACGCCCTCCTCGTTGGTGACGTTCGATGTCGGCTCTTCGGCCGGCAGCAACGTTCCCTCGATCCGATCCCCGACCCGATCCCCGACCAGATCCCCGACACTCGCGTCTTTCAGGTCCATCGTGCTCTCCCCCGCGCTGCAAACGACAACTGCATCGTCGACGTCGCGTGTAGAGCACACACGTCCGTCGCGGCGGCTGGCGGTCAGGACCGACGTCCTACCGCTCGCCACCTTTCCCCCGAATCCCGCCCCGACTCCCGCGAGTCTCGCTCTGGTCCGTGTGACCGGCGAGACGACCTGGCGACTCACATCGAAGTCCGATGGAGATCGCCGGCAAGGGTCCTACGCGAACGACTGTATTCCGGACAAAAGATCGCGGTCAACGCGGTAATCGAACTTTCTTTTGCCGCTTTCCATAATGGAACTGTGTTCGCACGGTTGGATCGGTGCCGTGACAGGAAATGTCATAGCTCGCTGGGATCGACGGCTTGACGGAGTGGTGGAGTTGGGACTATGTTCAACCGAACAGTTTACAACCAATGGGTTGAACACGAATGGCAGCCACCGATACGCTCAGCTCCACGCTCTTCGCGCTCGCGGATCCCACCCGCCGCAGCATCCTCGCCCGCCTCGCAAAGGGCGACGCGACCGTCACGGATCTCGCCAAGCCCTACGAGATGAGCCTCGCCGCCGTCTCGAAGCACCTCAAAGTGCTGCAGACCGCGGGGCTGATCTCGCGGAGCAAGGAGGCGCAGTGGCGCCCGTGCCATCTCGAGGCGGAGCCCCTGGGAGCCGTCGCGGATTGGCTCGAGGACTATCGCCGCTTCTGGGAGCGCAGCCTCGACGCCCTGGATGACTACCTAAAGGAGATGCAGGGAACCCCTCCGGCATCGCCGAAACGGACGCGGGCGAAGAGGCCGCGCCGATGACTCTCCACGAAAGGACTGTACGATGAAGATGCACGTAGAC
>JAXDMI010000159.1:0-3204 GCA_034666145.1 Myxococcales bacterium
CAGAGCGACCGCGACCCGGGCCACCCGCCCCTCATGCATCCTTGGGATCGGTCGTTCGCCGTCCGCCACCGCACCGTCGGCCTTCGGGCCGGGGCGGGAGCTCGCGCCGGTCGTCGGCGGCGCGCCGGTCGGCGCCGATCCGTCGCTCCTCGCTCCCTGAAACGCGTGAAACACGCTTCGCGGCGGTTCCCGGAGCACGCACAGCCTTTCGCGGACGCATGGAGCTTCCATCGCCTACCCAGCCCGATCCGGCCAACTTCCCCGACCCAGGGTCATTCAAGCCGAAATGACCCTGGGTCGGGAGAAGCCGAAATGACCCAGGGTCATTCAAGCCGAAATGACCCAGGGTCGGGAGAGCCCGAAATGACCCAGGGTCAGGGGAAGCGGCCCGCGGCGGCGAGGAGGTCGAGGCGCGCTTGGCGGGCGGCGTCTTCGGCGATGGCGGCCTCGGTGGTGGCGTCGCGGGCGCGGCGCTCGGCATCGACGACCTCGATGTTCGTCGTCGCGCCGGCGCGATACGCGAGCTGCGACAGCTGCAGCGCCTCCTCTGCGAAGCGGGCTGCGTCGCGCGCCTTCGCCAGCGCCTCGTCCGAACGCTGCATCGCCTCGAAGCCGATGCGTACCTCGGACCGTGCTTGCCGGAGGGCCGCATCGAGACGCGTCTTCGCTTCGTCGTAGAGCGCATCGCGCTCGTGCTTCAGGCCGTAGCGATTGCCGCCGTCGTAGATCGGCAACGTGAGGAGGAGCTGCACCTGCCAGCCCGTCGACGGCGTCGTGAGCGTGGCGGGGTTCTGGTAGAACGGCTGCGCGACGCCCGTGAGGATGGGCAGGTACTCGGCGTACGAATCGCGCACCGCTTTACGTGCAGACTCCACGCGTTCCTTCGACGCGACGATGTCGCTCCGGCGCTGTGCCTCGTCGAACGCCACCGCGAGCGTTGGAGGCGCCGCGAGCGTCACGTCGGCCGCGTCGAACGGCGTGTTCTCGCCCAGCAGGATCCCCAGGGCTTCCTGTGCGCGCGAGAGCGCCAGCGTCTGGTTCTGCACCGTCGTCTCCGTCGATGCTCGCTCCTGCGCGGCGCGAACGGCGTCGAGCCGGTTTCCCACGCCGCCCGCGAGGCGCGACTCCGAGAACTGCTCGTGCGCACGCGCCGTGTCGCGAGCTTGGATCGAGCTCTCGAGCACGCGCTTCTGACCGATCACCGTCAGGTACGCGCGCCCCGCGAGGAGCGCCACCTGGCGGCGCGTGTCCTCGAGTACCGCCTTCGCGATCTGCCGGTTGTCCTTCGCACGCGCCGTCGCCACCCAGCCTCGCGGCTGGATGATCGGGACCGTCAGGAGGAGGTTCGCGTTGAAGCTGTCTTGGGCCGCCGCGATGGTCGTGCCGATCTGACGAGTCGTATCCAGATGCGTGTACGTCAGGTTCCCGTTGAGCGACGGCAGCCAGCTCGAACGCGCTTGCTCGACGAGGGCCTGCGCACGTCGCATCTCGTCGGACGCGAGCTCGAAGTTCGGGTTGTGCGACGTGGCGCGCGCGATGGCGTCGTCGAACGTCACGGTCGGCGGTTTCGCGCCCAGGCTTGGCGCGGGCGCCGGCGTTTCCTGCGCATGAGCGCTTCCGCCGATCAGCAAGAAGGCCGCTGTTGCAGCCGTCATCAATTCGCTACGCATGGGGTCACTCCGTCGACGCTCGCAAAGGATCCCCCGGGATGATGGTCACACAGATGTCGCGGGGGTCGCTCGCGTTGTGCCCAAATAACATCGATCGCTCGAGAGAGAGCCCGACACCACGCCTCGTGTCCCCGATGCGCACGCCGAGCCTATTTTACGGGCACTTCCGCACGACGACCGCCGGCGCCAGACATCGACGCGGACGCGCGCGCCGTCGTTCGCAAAGGCGACGGGCCGCCGTACGCACGTCGCACGAAGCTCAGCATGTGCCGAGCGGACCGAGCACGTCGTCGACCCGCACGTGCGTCGTCGGAGACTCGCGGCGGTCTCCGGGACCGGCGAGGAAGGTCACCGCGTGGTCGACATGACGATGCGTGAGCAGCACGATCGCGAGACCGCTCGCGTCGAGCGCCGACGGCCGGACGCGCGGCGTGACCTGTGGCTCCGCAGCCTCCGCGTGCGACAGGACATGTCGCAGCCAACATCCATCCGGCGTTTTGCGGGAGAATTGGGGGGCATCTCAACGAGTGTCCACTCGAGTGGACAGTAGCGGGAACCCGCATGTTCATGTGGGATGCGATGCCGCGTCGACAAAGCGGACGCTGCTTCCCTAGCATCGCTGCTCGATGCGCGAAGTTTCCGTGCGCATGCTCCACTTCTCGCGCGATCTCGCTCGCGCTGCGGGCGTCGACGAAGGCGCGCTCGTCGCCGGTCTGACCTCGGTCCTGCCCGTCGCGGGCAAAGAGCCGGACTGGATCGATTGGGACGACTTCGTCGAGGTCATCGAGCGCTTCGAACGCATGGTCGGTGGTCCCGTGGGCGTCGGCCGCGCCATGCGCGACGCCGTGCCCATCGCCTATCCCGAGCTGCGGGCGTTCGCCTCCGTCTTCGTCCACCCCATCCCGTCATTTCGCTTCGTCATGACGCGGCTCATGCGGACGATGTACCGGAACATCGGCGTCGAGACGATCGAGGATCTCGGCAACGACCGCGTCCGCTGGACGCAGACCATCCCCGAGCCGTATCGGCCGTCCGAGGCGTTCCACAACGGAACGGTCGCGATGGTGGAGCTGTTTCCGCGTCATCTCGATCTCCCCGAGGCGACCATCGAGCACGTCCGGATCACCCCACGCGAGGCCGACTTCGTCGTGCAATTCCCGCGCGTCGATCCGCTCGCGATGCGGAGCGCGCGCGCCGTGTCGTCGGCCGCGAACGTGCTCGCCGTGCAGCTCGACGAGGCGTTCTCGAGGATCATCGAGACGATGCGCGGAAAATCCGAGGGTGGCGTGAGCGGCAACGGCAGCCTCGTCACCAACGGCGCACGGGCAGCCAACGGTGACGTGCGCGATTGGGCGGATCGACTCTCGCTCTCGCCGCGCCAGCGCGAGGTGTTCGCCCTTCTCGTCGAGGGCCGCGCGAACAAGGACATCGCCGCTGCGCTGCAGTGCTCGGAGCGCAACATCGAGTTCCACGTCGGCCGCATCCTCCGCGCCGCGCGCGTCTCGTCGCGTGCGGAGCTCCTCGTGAAGGTCCT
>JAXDMI010000160.1:0-5405 GCA_034666145.1 Myxococcales bacterium
GCAGGCCATGCTCCGCAGCGAGCGCGGTGAGCCGCGCGAGGTGCGCCGGCGACGAGATGGCATGCGCGAGCGCCGCCGGCAGCTCCTTGCTCGTGCACGCCATGACGTCGACGCGCGTCCCGTCCGCGAGACGGAGGCGGCACTCGGCATCGCTGCGCGTCTCCACCGATGCAACGCGCGGCATCTTCGCGATGCGCCCGATCGCCTCGCCCGGCGCCTTCGCCTCCACCACGAAGTCCACGTCGCTCGAGAGCTCGATCGACCGCCGCAACGAGCCCGCAAGGTGCACGGACGTCGTCTCCTCCATCGCCCAGAGCTCGCTCTCCAGCTCCTCGGCGAGGCGCAGCCCGTCGGCGAGCATGATGGTCGGCCCGCGTGTCTCGTATTTCTTGATCGCCTCGAGGACCTTCTTCTCCTTCTTCTCGCCGAAGCCCTTTGCTTCGCGGAGCCTTCCCTCCTCCGCTGCCTTGCGGAGGTCGTCGATGGTGGCGATGCCGAGCTCCTGGTGGAGCGTCTGCAGTGCGTGGAGGCCGATGCCCGCCACCTGCGAGAGCTCCAGCACGCCGCTCGGTAGACCGCCCCGCAACGAATCGAGCAGCTCGGACCTTCCGGTGCGGAACAGCTCCTCGATCTGCTTCGCCAGCGCGACGCCGATGCCGGGCAGCTCGATGAGCGCGTTCTCGTCGATCAGCTCACCGATGGGACGGCGCGTCGCCTCGAGCGCGCGCGCACCCCGTGCGAACGCCCGGGTCTTGAACTTGTTGCCGCCGTGTAGCTCGAGCAGCGCTGCGATCTCTCGCAGATGAGCGACGATGGTGGAGCGATCCTGCACGGAGCCCGCTCCTCCTCAGTGAATGACCGCGCGCATGCCCGTGTCCGACGGGACGAAGCCACGGATCGTCTGTACGTAGGTGACCTCGATTCGCACGCCCGTGTTCGAGGCAAACGGCCCGCCTTCCCGCGCCGCGTTCGTGGCGCCGATCACGATGCGACTGGGATCGACGCCGCGTCCGACGAGCGCATCGCGAATGTGCTGCGCCCGCACCAGGTAGAGGCCTTCGGGCTCACTGAGCGACTGGCCGCCGGTCAAGACGACCGTGGTGTGCTCCATCTGCTTCTCGTTCAAACAGCTCGCCCAGCGATCGAGGTCTGGCAGGTCGGCGCGATCGATGTTGGCGCTGCGCGGGACGAAATCGATGTTCGGCACCACAGCCAGCACGTCATCCCCGCATTTCGGCGCATTCGGCCGTCGCGCGACGTACGGATCGACCACGGGGTCGGGGGTGGCGAGCTCCGCGCTCGTCGTCGTGGTCGTGCTGACGGGAACGATCCCGGACTGCGTGCTTGCGCATGCGCTTGCGGTCACGACCGCCAGCATCGCCGTAGCAAACCATCCCAGCCGAGCGATCCTGTCTACGCGCTGCATGACGAAGCTCCTGTTTCGGCGGGCGATGCCGACGCACAGTCCCCGAAGCAAGGCACACGCCAGACGCGCGATCAGTGTTCGCGCGACACGCTCGCGCTAAGCCACGCCGACCCTACTCTTCGGCGTGCGCGCTCTCGCCGCGGCCGGCATCGTCCGCGACGGGGCCGAGCGGCAGCGTCTTGCCGTGCACGGCCGACGGCGTCGTCATCTCGGCGGGGGGACGCCCGAGGAGGCGCCTCAGCAAGTTCGAGAGATCGTCGAAGACCGAGTACGCGACCGGCGTCGCGAGCAGCGTGAGCAGCAGCGAGAGCGTCTGCCCGCCGACGACGACGCCCGCCGTCGCGCGGTTGTTGCCGCCGCCGATGCCGTGCGACAGCACGAGAGGCATCATGCCGGCGACGAACGCGAGCGTGGTCATGAGGATGGGCCGCAGTCGATCGCGATTCGCCTCGAGGATCGCCTCGTAGCGCGGCAAGCCCTGCGCGCGCAGCGTGTTCGTGTGATCGATCTGGAGGATCGCATTCTTCTTCACGACGCCGAACAGCACGAGGATGCCGAGCCCCGAGAACAGATCGAGCGACTGTCCCATGAGCACCACCGACAGCACCGCGAACGGCAGCGTGAGCGGCAGCGACAGCAAGATCGTGACCGGGTGCAGCCACGAGTTGAACTGCGCCGCGAGCACGAGATACATGAAGATGAACGAGAGCCCGATCGCGGCGCCGAAGCTGACGAAGACGCGACCCATCTCGCGCGTCTGTCCGGTGGGCTCGGCGATGTACTCGGGGTCGAGGTGCTCTTCCACGATGAGCCGCGCGACGGCATCGGCGACGGCGCCGTCGCTGAAGCCGGGCTTCACGTTGGAGAGGAGCGTCACGACGCGCTGACGATTCAGGTGGTTGATGGTTGCGGGGCCCGTGCCTCGCTTGAGATCGACGACGCTGCGCAGCGGGATGAGCCCGAGCCGCGGTGACGGCACGGTGAGCATCGCGAGGCCGGTGGCATCGGCGCGGTACTGGCGCTCGGCGCGCACGCGGACGTCGTACTGCTCGCCCTTCTCCTCGTAGGTCGACACCTTCACGCCGTCGACGAGGACGCGCAGCGCGCTGGCCGTGTCCTCCACGGAGACGCCGAGGTCGGCGGCGCGCGGCCGATCGATGTACACGCCGAGCTCGGGCTTGCCGGAGATGAGCGACGAGTCGACGTCGACGGCGCCCGGCACCTTGCGCAGCTTCGTGAGGATGTGATCGGTGATGACCTCGAGCTTCTTCAGCTCGGGTCCACGCACCGTGTACTGGATCTTCGCGGTCGAGAAGCCGCCGCCGAAGGCCGCGACCTCCTGCACGCTGAGCCGTAGGTCCGGCTGCTGGTGCGCGAAGATCTCGTTGCGGACCTTGTTCATCAGCTCGACCTGGCTCTCCTTGCGCTTGTCGGGATCGACGAGGCGCGTGTAGATCCGACCGACGTTCTGGGTCTTCGCGGCGTCGTCACCGACCGTGGCGAGCGTGAGCCTCACCGTGGGCCACCGACGGAGCTCGGCGGCGATGCGATCGGTGATGAGCTGCGTCTGCGCGAGGCTGGTGCCCTCCGGAGCGCGGACGACGACCTCCATCTGCGCCTCGTCGTTGACGGGCAAAAAGCCCTTCTTCGCGACGCCGGCGAGCGGGACGCACGAGCCGAGCGAGACGCCGGCCGCGATGAGCACCACCCATCGCTGCGCGAGAACGAAGCGGAGGAGCGTGAGATAGATGCGCTCTACCGGGCGATAGAACGTATCGACGATGCGCTCGCCGAGCGGCTTCTTCTCGCCCTCGACCTTCTTCTTCAGCCAACGGGACGCGAGCATCGGCGTGAGCGAGAAGCTCACGACGAGCGAGACCGCGATGGAGAAGGCCATCGTGATGCCGAAGCTGCTGAGGAAGCGCCCCGGGATGCCACCGAGGAACGCGACCGGCAAGAACACCGCGATCAGCGACATCGTGGTCGCGAGGACGGCGAGCCCGATCTCCTTCGTGGCGGCTACCGCGGCCGCCTTCGGCTCGTACCTCTTCTCGTCGACGAAGCGGAAGATGTTCTCGAGCACGACGATCGCGTCGTCGATGACGATGCCGACCGCCAGCGCCAGCGCGAGCAGCGTGATGGTGTTCAGCGTGTAGTGCATGAACCACATGCACGCGAAGGTGCCGATGATGCTCGTCGGGATGGCGAGCGCCGCGATGACCGTGCTGCGAACGCTGCCGAGGAAGAAGAAGACGACGATCGCGGCGAGCACGGCGCCGACGATCAAGTGCTCCTTCACGCCGCTGACGCTGGTGCGGATGACGCCGGAGTCGTCGCGCACGACCTCGATGGCTGCGCCCTTGGGCAGCGACTTGCGGATGTCACCGAGCCGCGCGCGCAGCTCGTCGACGACCTGCACGGTGTTGGTGCCCGACTGCTTACGGACGGCGAGGACGATGGTGGGCTCACCGTCGAGCACGGCCGCGGTCTCGTGCTCCTCGGCGCCGTCCTCGACGCGCGCGACGTCCCGCACGCGGATCGAGTGACCGGCTTCCTGGCGCACCACGAGATCGCCGATGGCCTCGGCGCGCTCGACGCGGCCGTGGATGCGAAGCGTGAGCTGCTCGGGGCCGGTGTCGACGCGACCGCCAGGCAGCGTGAGGTTCTGCGTGGCGATGGCGCGCTGTACGTCGATGGCCGTGACGTTGGCGCCGCGCATGCGAACCGGGTCGAGCAACACGTTCACCTGGCGCTTCTGTCCGCCGATGATGCTGACCTGGCCGACGCCGTTGACGGTCTCGATCTGGCGGCGAATGCGCTTGTCGGCGAGCTCGGTCACCTCCTGGATGGGATGCCCGGTGTACTTGAGCGCGAGCTGGATGATCGGCGAAGCGTCGGGATCGAGCTTCTGCACCGTGGGAAGCTCGATGTCCTTCGGGAGATCCGGGAGCACGAGCTGGAGCCGATCGCGGACCTCCTGCGAGCCGACGTCGGTCCCCTTCTCGAGGACGAAGCGGATGACGACCTGCGAGACGCCTTCGCTCGAGATCGAGGTGAGCTCGTCGATGCCGCTGATCGTGTTGACGGCCTCCTCGATCTTGTCGGAGATCTCGCTCTCGACGTCCTCGGGCGCGGCGCCGGGCAGACGCGTCGTGACGACGACGATGGGCAGATCGACGTTCGGGAAGCGATCGACGCCGAGGTTCATGTACCCGGCGACGCCGATGACGAGGATGAGGAGGATGAGGACGGTCGCGAAGATCGGCCTTCGGACGCAGATGTTGGCGAGCCACTGCATCGATCGGTCCTATTGCACCAGCGCGCCGTCGCGCACGTCGGGACCGGGCGCCACGACTACCGCCTCGCCCGGCTTCACGCCGGCGGCGATGGCGCTGAGGTTGTCTTTGTCGCCGGACACCTGCACGAGGCGCTCCTGCACGTGCTTGTCGATGACGATGAAGACGCGCGCACCGCTCTCGTCCTTCTTGATCGACGACGTCGGAACGACGGTCGACTTCTTCTCGCCGAACGAGAGCGTGGCGACCGCGAACATCCCGGGACGCAGCTTTCCGTCCGTGTTGGGCGCGAGCGCCTCGATGACGAGGTCGCGCGTCGTGGGACGAACGTTGGGGCTGATGAATTTCACCGCGGCGGTGAAGCTCTGTTCGTCGCCGAAGGAGGCGACGGTGAACTTCACCGGCTGGTCGGGCTTGATGCTGCCGACGTTGGCCTCGGGCACGGTGAGCTCGAGGCGCAGCGGGTCGGGATTGTAGAGCGACACGATGCGCGTGCTCGCCTGCACGTACTGCCCGACGTTGACGTAGCGCTCGCCCACGATGCCGGTGAACGGCGCGCGGATGACCGAGTCACCGACGATCTTCTGCGCGTTCTGCTGCTGCGCCTGGGCCGCGGCGGCGGAGAACTGCGTCGTCTGGCACTGTGACGTCGTGCGGTCGAACTCCGCCTGCGAGATGGCGCC
>JAXDMI010000161.1:0-3192 GCA_034666145.1 Myxococcales bacterium
CCCATCGCCGATGGCGATGTCGTGCTTCGCACGACCCGAGACCCAGAACTTCTGACTCTCGCCGTGCGAAGCACGGGTCGCCGAAGGCGAATCGGGGAGGCTCGTGAGCGAAGCGAGCGAGGGGGACGAAGTCCCCACAAGAGCGGAACTAAATCTCCGAGCTCGATTCGAGGAACGAGAATCTTGCTCGGTGATTTAGGCTTCGGCCGTCCTCACGATTCGGAGCCCGCGGGGCCGATCGTCAAGGTCCAGCCGGGATCCGCGGGGTCGAGCGAGTAGAGGAGGACGTCCTCGCGGGCCGCTCGGCGATGAAGCGCCGTGGCGAGCTCGGCGACGTCACCGGCGCTGGCCGTGACGCGCTCGCCTCGTGCGCGCGCAGCGATCGACCATCGTTCGCGGGCCGCGCGTAGCAGCTCCTTGAAGGGGAGAGGCCCACGTCCGCCGCGCGCCGCGTCGTCGAGGATCGCGAGCGCGGCCTCCACGAGATCGCCTGCCGTCGTGCCGCGTCGGTCGGCGAGCTCCGATGGACGCGAGGCCGCGACCCACCCATCGGCAAGCCGTTCGACCTTGAGGCGTGCGAGGCCGCCCTTTGGTGCGCGCCCCGCCGGCACGAAGAGCAGAGGCCTCGCCGCGGCCCCGAGCGCGACGGTCGCGAGCAGCGCGCGTGCGCGAGGAGACTTCATGCCGCGAACACGCGCGAGCGCCGGCGCGATCGCCGCGGTCTCCGGCTCGACGAGCGTGAGTCCCGACGCGGCTGCCGCTTCCACCATGCGCGCGAGCCGCTCCGGCGAGACAGCGGGCGCCATCGCGGTGAACGTCCCCGCGCGCTCTCGCGTCCACGCGATGGCGCGCGCGTACGCATCGCCGCTCGCGCCGCTCGCGCGACGTGCCACGACTGCGAGCTCCGCCACGACGCGCGACCCGACGACGAGCGCGACGACCCCCGCCTCACCGACCAACCCGCGCGCGCGCTTCATCACATCCGCGAGCCCGGCGTCGTCCACGACACCCTCGTCCGTCATGACCAAGAGGTCCGCCCCCGCACTCTCACCGGCCCCCACGACCACGCGCAACCCACGCCGCGGCTTGATCACCCCAGCCACCGTCGCCTCGACGATCGCGCGATGCGCGTACGCCTCCGCGTCCCCTGTCACGTCCCCCCCTCCTCGATCAAGAACCCGTACCGCGCAAACCTGTCGACCACCTTGGCGACCAAGCGATTTGACGCAGTGCCCAACCCAGGGTCAGGCGCGTCATTTGACGCAGTGCCCGACCCAGGGTCAGGCGCGTCAAAGCGGCCCGCTTCGCCGATGCGCGCCGCGATCTCCGCCACCGTCGTCCGGCCGTCCAGCTCGACGACCACCCGCAGCTCGGTGTCGGGGACGCGGAAGCTCCGGTGGAGCGCGCTCGTCAGGACCGCGGTCCGCGCGCCACGCTCGAGCGCGTCACGCGCGCGCGCGCGCACGTACGCATCGACACGCGGCGTATCGCTCGCACCGCGGATTGGCGCGGCCTCGCTCGCGAGCAAGAGCACGCCTTCGCAGGACGCCACGAACAAGTCGCGCTCGAGCTGCGCGAGCGAAGCCTCGCCGTCCGCGAGCGACGCAACGGGAACGAACCCCGGCGCAGCCAGAGCCGCACGCGCGAGCGGTGATCCAGCGGCGGCCCGCAGCAGCGCGCCGGTCGTCGTGCGAAATCCTCCGCCGGGGGCCGTCGCGAGATCGGCCCAGAGCTGCATCGTCCGGATCGCACCGAGCGCCGGCGCCCGCGTCTCGTTCGCTTCACCGTCATCGCGGCACACGAGCACCTGCAAGAACGGGCTGCCCGTCGTCGCCATGTCCTCCGCGAGCCCCGGAAAATCCTGGGCGCGCGCGCGTGACAGCGGCGTCTCGCAGAGCAGTCGTAGCCCCGCGGCGCGCAATCGCTCGCCGAGCTCTTCGACCGAGAATGGATCATTGCACTCTGCAAGCAAGTCGTGGAACACGTAGCGACTGAACGGCGCGTCGGGCGGCGTCGCCTTCACCACGTGCGCGCGGTACTCGTTCGCGGCCCTGGCGAGCACGCCCACGAATCCCGGCGCGTCTTCACCGGCCGCGGCGAGCTCGTCGACCAACCCCAGCGCGGCGCGGACCTTCGCCCCGGGCTCCTCCACCTCCGCCGACACCTCGCGCATCAAGCTGCGGAGCGCCCGGCGCAGCGTCCATCCCGGCAGGGCGTTGACGCTCAGGAAGCCGACCCCGTTCGATGCCAGCGCGGAGCGGATCACCGCGAGCACGTCGCCGCGGATCGACTCCGGCACCCACGAGTAAACGCCGTGCGCCACGACATAGTCGAAGCTCCCGTCTCCATCCGAGCCACCGAGGCCCGTGGCGCGCACGTCGCGCACGTCGCGGTTCGACAGCTCGACGTTCGCGATGCCCGCCGCGCGCGCCGCCGCCGTTCCTCGTGCGATGGCATCGGCGGCGAGATCGAAGCCGACGAATCGCGCGCGAGGCAGATACGACGCCGCGGCGATCATGTGCTCGCCGTCACCGCATCCGATCTCGAGCACGCGAGCGCTGCTCGGTGACGCTGCCGTCTTCCCGAAGAGGCGGGCCAGCGTCGCCATCGAGCGCGGATGGGCCTCGGGATTCGCCTCGGTGTCGTAGGGCACCGCGTCGTAGGCGAACCGCTCGGGCACGTGCCGAGGATACGGGGCTCAGAACGCGTACGCGAGCCCTCCGCCGAGCGTCGGTCCTCCCTGGTCGAAGCGTCGCGCCTGATAACCGGCGCGCACGTCGACACGAAAACCGGCGCCGACGTCGATCCCGGCCTCGCCCAGGAGCCGCACTCCAGCCACGTCGGCGTGAGGCATCGTGGTCACCTCGATCATCGGCGCGAGCACGAGCCGCGAGCTCGCGACGAGATCGAGGCGCGTGTAGCCGCGCACGCCGAAGACCTGGATGCCTTCCATACCGAGGACGAGCTTCGAGCCGTACGCATCGCCGAGCAGCACCGCGCCGCCGCCGCCCACCGCGAACCCGACCTCGGTGACGCTGGTGAGGAGCTCGCCTTCGAAGTGCAGCCAGTCCTCCGCGCGCACGCGCACCCGCGGCGCTCCGTAGTTCAGGCCGACCTCGTACTTGCCGGGGTCGATCTCGCCGCGCACGAGCGACTGTCCGCGCACCACGCCGGCACGGATTCCGAACTCCG
>JAXDMI010000162.1:0-7187 GCA_034666145.1 Myxococcales bacterium
ACGAGAGCCGTGAGCAAACCTCCGATCCGCCTGCTGGTGGTCGACGACTCCGCGTACAACCGCCGGAACATCGCCGACGTGTTCGCGACGTACTCGGAGGTCGAGGTCGTCGGCAAGGCTGCGGACGGTGAAGAGGCGCTCCGTCTCGCGTCGCTGCTCAAGCCCGACGTCATAACGCTCGATCTCGAGATGCCGCGCATGGACGGCTTCACGTTCCTGCGCATTCTGATGTCGCGACAGCCGACGCCGGTGATCGTCGTCTCCTCGTATTCGCAGAAGGAGAACGTCTTCAAGGCACTCGAGCTCGGCGCGCTCGACTTCGTGGCGAAGCCCACCGCGCAGATCTCGCCCGATGCCACCGACCTCCGCGAGCAGATCCTCGAGAAGGTGCTGCTCGTTCGGCAGCTGCGCTCCAACTTCACGCCGCCGGCGCCGATCTCGCGACGTCAGGTGAGCGGCAACTTCACCGCCGATGGCCGTCCGTCGTTCCCCGACTCGACGTCGATGCGCGCAGCGAGCGCGTACATCGCGCCGAAGCACGTCATCGCGATCGCGAGCTCGACGGGGGGTCCCTCGGCGCTGCTCGAGATCTTCTCGAAGATCCCGCTCACGAGCACCGCCGGCATCGTCGTCGCGCAGCACATGCCCGACAAGTTCACGCGCACGTTCGCGGAGCGTCTCGACAAGCGAGGCGCCGTGCGAACGAGCGAAGCGGTCGACGGCGATCGTCTCGGCAAGCTGACCGGCTTCGTGTGTCCCGGCCGACAGTGCATGGAAGTGCATCAAAATGGGCTCGAGCTGAAGATCTCGATCGGCACGCCCAAGCCCGACGATCGCTACGTGCCGAGCGCCGATCGCCTCCTCAAGAGCGTCGCGGCAGCATGCGGCCCGCGAGCGGTCGGCGTGATCCTCACCGGCATGGGCGACGACGGTGTCGAAGGCGCACGCGCGATCCGCGATGCGGGCGGCCTGGTCGTCGCCGAGTCGCAAGAGACCGCGGTGGTGTACGGCATGCCGGGCGCAGCGGTGCGCGCGGGCATCCCGTCGAAGGTGCTGCCGCTCCCGCAGATCGCCGAATATCTCGCGACGCTGTAAGCGACTCGCGCGCCGCGCGGCTCACACCGCGCCCGCATCGGCTCCGCAGACGCGTTCGCTGCGCTCGGCGCCGGCGGCGTCGTAGATCGCCTCGGCGGTGCACGCCCACGCTGTGCCGAGGGCGAGACCGCTCAGTACGTCGGTCGGCCAGTGGACGCCGAGGTACACGCGCGACACGCCGACAGAGGTTGCCGCGACCGCGGCCGCAGTCAGGAGCGCTGCGCGATGCGCGCGGAGGCGGGGGCTTCGCGAGGCCACGAAGGCGAGCGTCAGGTAGATCGACGCCGCCGCGGTTGCATGCCCCGAAGGGAACGACGTGCTCGTCACTTCTTCGAGGTGCCCGAGCAGCGTGGGACGCTGCCGGCGGAAGAAGCGCTTGATGCCCAGCTCGGCGGTGAGCCCTCCGAGCGCGCCCACGGCAATCTGCGACGCCACCAGCGGTCTGTGGCGCGCGAGAACAACGGCCGTGACCGAGATGCCGCCCGCGCCCGGCACGCTGCCGAAGAAGGTGAGACCACGCACGAGAGCGTTGCTCAACCGATGACGCGCGCGGCCAAGCCTGCGAACCACGCCTCGGTCGAGCGCCTTGATGCTCGGGCTGGAGATGATGCGTGCCAGCACGAGGAATCCGCCCACGGCGCCGAGCGCGACCGCTGCGAGCGCGGCATCCTCACTCCAGCGACGCCGGCGCCGGGCCGCGTGCTCGAGCTGCGACGGATGGGCTGCCGCAGCACCTGCCGGGTCGTCGACGAGATCGGAGCACAGAACCTCATCGATGAGCGACGTCCGCGGGACCATGACCCACGCGATGCGAGCTTCGTGCCGCACCACACACGCGCTGCGCCGGGTCAGCCGCGGAACGATTCGGGCACGATGCCGAAGCGCTTCATCCAGCGGTGGATTTGCATGCGCGTCTTGCCCATCGTGCGCGCGACCTCGGACACGTTGCCGTGCGTGCGCGTCAGCTCCGCGGAGAGCTCGGCGCGGAGGCGTTCGTCTTCCTCGGAGAGCGGACGTGACACCGGCGGTGCGGCGGGTGCAGGAGCCGCCGCGACCGGCGTGGCCGGCGGCGCGGAGACCGGCGCCGACGCGGGCATCGGAGCAGACACCGTCGCGCCCGACGGCGCCGAGCTCGGACGCGCGCGCAGCGAATCGCCGACGTGCTCGAGCCGCAGCAGATCGTCGGTCGACGTGACGATCGCCACCGACAGCACGTGCTCGAGCTCGCGCACGTTGAGGGGCCAGCCGTGGGAGACGAGCGCGGTCGCGAGATCCGGCGCGATGCGCAGCTTCGCCGCGCGCTCCGCCGCGAGCCGCGGAAGGAGATCGGCGATCAACAACCCGAGGTCCGCCCGGCGCTCGCGCAGCGGCACGAGTCGATGCACGTACGCCGCGACGCGCGCATAGAGATCGGGACGGAACGACGGCGACTCCTCGATCGGTTTGAGCGTCGCCGCGACCACCCGCAGGTCGACCGGCACCGGCTTCGTCGCGCCGAGCGGCAGTACTTCCTTCTCCTGCAGCACGCGAAGCAGCGTCGCTTGCGCAGCAGGAGGCAGCTCGCCGATCTCGTCGAGGAACAGCGTTCCACCCGATGATGCACGCACGAGCCCGGGCTCGTCGCGCGTCGCCCCCGAGAACGCGCCCTTCACGTAGCCGAAGAGCTGGCTCTCCACGAGCGTCGGCGCGAGCGCACCGCAGTTGATGGCGACGAACGGCCCGGTGCGCGCCGACATCAGGTGCACCGTGCGCGCGAGCACCTCCTTGCCCGCGCCGCTCTCGCCGAGGAACAAGATGGGCAGCGTCGCCATGGCCACGCGCACGAGACGCGGCATCTGCTGCTCGACCAGTGGCACCAGCGTCGCGACGCCTCGCGGCCGCGACTTCAGCGACGGCGCATCGACGAGACGCGGCGCATCCGCCGGCACCGCCTCGGCGGGATGGACGAGCAGGCACGTCGCGCCGAGCGTCACCACCGTCACGTGATCGATGGTGGTGCTCTCGATGCGCGCGCCGCTGACGAACGAGCCGTTCGTCGATCCCAGGTCTTCGAAGAACCACCCCTCGTCTCGACGCACGAGGCGCGCATGCTTGCCCGACATGCGCGGATCCGGCACCTCGAGTGTCGCGATGCCGGCAGCGTCGACCGACCACGTGCGCGCCGCACCACGACCGATGCGCACCTCGTTCACGCCGCCCAGCGTCGCGCGGAGCCCGCCGGCGAGCGGTCGCTCGCCTTCGAGGACCACGTAGAGCACCGGCATCGGATCGGGCGCCGAGGGCCCCGACATATCGTCGCGATGCGTGTTGGAGAGCGTCCTGTCCATCGCGGCGACGACCGTGCGGCTACAGACTACCGCAACGAAATGACGAACGCCCTCCTCTTGCGAGAAGGGCGTCCGTTCATGATCGCGCGCTGCTGTGTTGCTCTTCCTACCTCGAGCGATCAGGAGCCGCCGGTGGTGATCGAGTTGTCGTCGCTCGACCAGCTCGCGTTCTTGTCGACGAAACAGTTGTTGTCGCCGTCGAAGCTCGCATTCGGCTCCACCGTCCACGTCCCGTCGAGGCACTGGATGCGGACGTTGTTCCAGTAGACGCGCTGGCAGGGGCCGGGGAACGAGTAGCCGTAGTAGGTGCCGTCCGGGAACACGACCTCGTCCTTGTGGACGCCGGTGCCGAGGTTGAAGTTCACGTACGCGCCGTTGTGCCGCTTCTGGATGGTGGTGGCCCCGCACGCGTCGCACGTCGTGCCGTTACCGCCGCACACGCCGCAGGTGTCGAGCACCTTGTTCGAGCCGAGGACGCCGTCGCAGCCCGTCGTCTGCGGGACGCAGTCCTTCGCCGTGTACTCGGTGGTCAGCGCGAGCTTGACCTGCGAAGCGTCGGTGAGGTTTCGGATCGTGTACGAGATCGGCACGCCCGGGTTCTGGTTGTCGAAGTTCGCGCCGCTCACGAGGAACGTGCGGATCTTCTCGAACTGGTCGTTGCCCGTGACGGCGTTGATGGCGAGCTCCGCGTTACCGCCGAGGCCGAACGCCTTCACCGTCGACTCGTTGATGGTCTTCTTCCACGACGCCGACGCCGCCACGCTGCCGCTGATCGACGGGCCGCTGTAGGAGCCCTTCACCGCCGCCTCGAGGTCGAGCGACGACGTCGACGACTCGAAGAGGATGTAGAAGATGCGGCCGTACGTGACGCCCGAGACGTAGACCGGCGGGTTGCCCGCGGCGGCATACGGCGCGAGGTCCTCGGCGGTGACACTCTTGTCGAACACGCCCGCTGCGCCCTGCGGCGCATCGAACGCCATCGTGAAGTACTCCTGCGAGAACTGGATCAGGTAGCGGCTCTTCTCGTCCTTCTTGTCGACCGACAGCGCCGCCGCGGCCGACCAGTTCGTGCCGTTCACGTTCGCGTCGACCGCTACCGCGAGCTGCTCCGACGAATAGATCGACTGGAAGCTGTAGGAGAACTTGGCGGGCGTCTTACCCGTGTAGTTTGCAAGGATCTCGTTCTGCGCCTGCGTCGCCGAGGAGAGCGAGGGCTCATCCATCTTCTTGAAGAACGGCCCGCCGCCGCCCGATGCCAGCGTGAGCGTGATGGTGCCCGGCGCGCGCTTGACCGGAATCGGGTCGAGGATGCCGCCCGCCATCGACTTGCCCTGCACGAGCGAGCCCGGCCAGAGCACGTCGGCGTTCGGGTTCAGCGCGACGAACTTCTCGGGCACCTTGGTGAGGCTGTAGTCGGTGTACGTGCACTGGTACGTCGTGCCGCCCGCGCCGGGGACCTGCAACGTCGTGGGTGCGCTCTTCTCGACCGGCTGTGCGTCGGCCTTCTTGTCGGTGACGAGGCGTCCCGCCGAAGCGACGAGCGCGTTGATCTTCGCGGCCTCGTCATCGGTGGCAGGCGGCGTCGCCGTCCCGGTGGCTCCGTTCTGCGCGGCTGGCGTGTCGACGGCCGGCGCGGTGATGTCCGTCTGAGCATCGGGTCCGGCGCTGCACGCAACGACGAGAGCCACGAGCGACAGCGAACCGAGCTTGATGAACGTACGCATGGGGAATCGACCGAGCCTTTCGAGTGGTGGAAGTCACCGCGGTGAGTCGCGGCGTGCTCGGGGTCAATGCGAAGCGAGTGCCAGCTCGGCGAGGATCGCCGCAGGCGTGCTCGCTCTACTCAGGCGGCGATCAGGCCGCGAACAGGCGGCGATCGGAGCGAGGGTGTATCGCGATACACCCCTGATACAGGGGTCGATACAGGCCCGATACGCTGCGCGAGACATCGCTTTTCGGGTGACGCCCGACCGGGTGACAAGGAGCACGAATCGCCGCAAAAATAGGCGTCCCAGCGCGCTCACGGCGCCGGCACGGTTCGCGCACTACCCCTCGGCATGAGCGACAACGACAACGGCAACCATCCCTGCTCCTTCGACACCAGCGACGAGCAGTGGTTCTCCGAGCAGCCCACGAAGCGCCCTTCCCAACGTCCGACGTCCCCCGCGCCGGCGCTCACTCCGATGCCGGGCATCGACGATTCGATCGCCGACGGATGGTACCTCGACCTCTGAGGGAGCCCTGCTCGGGTCACCGGCGCATCGCGCGCCGTGGGCACGAAGGCTTCGCGAGACCTGCGCGCCACCCACGGCGAACGATGCGCTCGACGACCGCGACGTCGGCGAGCGCGTCGGCGTGGGAGACCGAGTCGCGCGGCGTGCGCCGGCAGTCGGCCGCGCTCATGACGAGATCGCGAAATATGCTGGGCGGAAGCGTCGCGATCGTGCCGGCATCGCCTGCGTCTGCGGTGTGGACGAGGGTCACGTCCCTCCCAGCTTCACGAGCTCGGCCGCAGCCGGCGCTCGCGAGCGCGCAGAATGTTGCCGCACATACGGCAGCGCTCGCGCGAGAAGCGCGAGGAGAGCGAGAAGAGAATGGGAACGAAGGGAGCCCCGCCACGACGCCGGCGATTATCGACTGTGATACGCTCGCGCGCCATGACTGGAGCCGCCGACAAGGAGCTTTCCGAGCTACTCGAGCTGGGCGATCGCATCGTCGGAATGGCGACCCAACAGAGCCGAGGTGGCATCACCGTCGCCGAGTGCATGCTGCGTTCGGGCGCCGAGCTCTCGGCGCGCGTGCGCCTCGACAAGCCGGAGCTCGTCGAGGAAGCCGCGCATCGTTCGGCAGGTCTGCGCGTCATGAAGGGCAAGCAGGTCGCCACGACGTCCACGAGCGATCTCACCGAAGGCGGCATCCAGCGTTTCGTCGCGGACGCGCTCGAGCTCGTCGAGCTGTCGCAGGAAGATCCGTTCGCGGGCGCCGCCGACAAGGAGCTCCTCGTCGACGCGACGAAGGCCCCCGACCTCGATCTCTTCGACCCGAAGGGAGGAAGCGTCGATGCCGCGCAGGCGATCGCCATCGCGAAGATCGGCGAGCGCGCCGCGCGTGAATTCGATCCGCGCATCTCGAACAGCGAAGGCGCGACGTTCAGCCGGACGGCCGGCGGCGTGGCGATGGTGCTGTCGAGCGGCTTCCGCGGTGCGTACAAGGGCTCGTACCAATCGCTCAGCGTCGTGCCCCTCGCCGAGGACGACGGCGGGAAGAAGCGCCGCGGCTATCACTGGACGGCGAAGCGCTTCCTCGACGAGCTCGAGGACCCGAAGAAGGTCGGCGAAGAGGCCGCCCGTCGCACGCTCCGCAAGCTCGGTGCGAAGTCGGTCGCGACGTGCGAGGTGCCGGTCGTCTTCGATCCGGACGCGGCGCGCTCGATCC
Source organism: Myxococcales bacterium (assembly GCA_034666145.1). Lineage (GTDB taxonomy): Bacteria > Myxococcota_A > Polyangia > Polyangiales > Polyangiaceae > Labilithrix. The sequence goes on from JAXDMI010000162.1 coordinate 6,858, forward strand.
TCGGCCTGCTCTCGGGCTGCATCATGGGCAGCTCGATCTGGCGCAAATCCAGCTATCTCGCGGGCCGCGAGGGCACCGAGGTCGCGAGCTCGCTCGTCACGGTCGTCGACGACCCGCTGCTCCCGCGCGCGCCCGGCTCGCGTCCGTACGACGGCGAGGGCCTCGCGAGCCGCAAGAACGTCGTCGTCGAGAAGGGTGTATTGCGCACGTTTCTCTGCGACAGCTACTCGGCGCGGAAGCTCTCGCGGACCAGCACGGGCAACGCGGCGCGCGGCGGCTCGGCCGGCGTTTCGTGCAGCACGACGAACTTCATCCTCGAGCCCGGCACCG
>JAXDMI010000163.1:0-4047 GCA_034666145.1 Myxococcales bacterium
TGCCTTCGCGGCCGGTGCCTTCGCCGCAGCAGCTGCCTTCGCCGCTCCGCGCGCCTTCGCGATCGACGGGGTTGCCGCCGCGGGAGCGGCCGGTGCCGCTACCGTTGCCGTGCCGGCGTTGCGCGACGCACGCTCGATCAGATCGAGGAACGTGAGCACGCCGTGACCGGTGCCGCCCTTGGGATCCCAGCCGCGGACGCGATCGCCCATGGCGGGGCCTGCGATGTCGCAATGGACCCAGTTCTGGACGTTGCCGATGAACTCGCGGAGGAAGAGCGCCGCGCTGATCGAGCCGCCCCAGCGGTCGCCGGTGTGCTTGAGATCCGCGGAGTCGCTCTTCAGCTGGTCCTTGAGATCCTCGAGGAGCGGAAGGCGCCACATCTGCTCGCCGCTGCCGCGCACCGAGGCCTGGAACTCCTCGGCCGTCGCGTCGTTCGACGCGTACCAACCCGAGCACGAGTTGCCGAGCGCGACGACGCAAGCGCCCGTGAGCGTCGCATTGTCGACGAGGAGATCGGGCTCGAGTGCCTTTGCATACGCAAGCGCGTCGGCGAGGATGAGGCGACCCTCGGCGTCGGTGTTGATGATCTCGACGCTCTTGCCGTCGAGCGAGGGCCACACGTCGCCGGGGCGATACGCGTTGCCGTCGGGCATGTTCTCGGCGGCGGCGAAGACGCCGTGCACTTCGACGTTCGGCTTGAGCTTCGCGACGATCTGCATCAGGCCGACGACGTTCGCCGCTCCGCTCATGTCGTGCTTCATCTCGCCCATGCCCGCAGCGGGCTTGATCGAGAGGCCGCCCGAGTCGAACGTGATGCCCTTACCGACGATCACGATGCGGCGACGATTGGCGCTGGTGCCCGCGGGAATGTGGGAAAAATGCACGAAGCACGGCTTGTGCTCGCTGCCCTGGCCGACGGCCTGGAGCAGGCGCATCCCGCGCTTCTGGATCTCGCGGTAGTCGAAGACCTGGATCTTGAGGTTCGCTTCCTTCGCCATGACCTGCGCCGCGGCGGCGAAGGCTTCGGGGAAGAGGACGTTCGGCGGCTCGTTGGAGAGATCGCGCGCGAGGTTGACGCCGGCGGCGACGGTCTGGCCGAGATCGACGCGAGCCTTCGCGTCGGCGGGGACGTCGGCGGTCAGGCAGATCGTCACTTGCGTGAGCTCCGCCTTCGGCTTGCGATCGCCGGTCATGTACTTGGTGAAGCGATAGGCGCCCATCTCGAGGCCTTCGACCACCTCGCGGAGGCGGCCTTCGAGGCCGTTCGGCAGACCGAGCACGAGGCGCTTCGCCTTGTCGGCATTCGCGGCACGAGCGGCCTTCGCCGCGAACGTGCGGATGTCGCCGGGTCCGAGCTTGGCGACGTCGCCGAGGCCGATCAGGACGAGTCGATCGGCCTTCACGCGGCCGAGGGTCGACATCGAGACCTGCTGGTCCTTCTTGCCTTTGAACTCCTCCTTCTTGAGGAGACGACCAAGCGCTCCCCCGAGCGCGCGATCGAAGCCGTCGAGCGGCGAGCGAGAGTTCTTCTTCTTTGACGAGCGCTCGCTGCCGGTGGCGGGAACACCGACGACCATCAGGTCGCCGACCTCACGCGCAGACAGGACGGAGCGGACAGTGATTTTCAGGGGCATCGAGCCGTGGCCTCCCATACCCAGGAACTTGGGGGGAACCCGTTATACGACGCCGATTAGCGTGTGGGATACAGCAAACGCGATCCAAAGCAGCGGCAACGACGGCTGAGCCCGGACGTCGGGCCCGCGCACGCACCGCGAATGGCGACGCTCAGCCGATCATGCGTTCGTGCTTGCCGAGCGCGAAGGGCATCGACATCCGAGGCTCCGGGATGCCGGCGAACACGGCACGTGTCGGGATGCCGTCGACGGCGAGCGCAACGATGGTCGGCGCGGCGCGATAGACCCAGATCACCTTGCAGGGGAGCGCGTACTCGACGCCGCTGATGGCGTCGGCAGCACGGAGGATCAGCTGCGCGCCGACCGGGACGATCGATGCGCAGCTCACGATGACGGCAGCGGCGGTGACGCTCCGCACTTCGACGGGGAGGATCGTTCCGTCGCCGATCATCTGCGCGGGGAGCGCGCCCTTCGGACGATCGACCGGGCCTGCGGACGGTGCATCGAGATCGCCCGTGACGAGCTGCATGAGCGAGAGGAGCTCGATCTGCTCACGCGATTCGAGCGGCTCGCCGAGAGAGGCATTGCGAGCCTTCAGCTCCCAGAAGCGAACGAGGAAGTCGAGCTTTTCAATCAAGGCGCACCTTCTACTGCGAGGTGTAACGGCGTCGTCAAAGGCCCTGCGAATACGAGGTAAGTGAAGCCGCCGAAGAGGCTGTTGCTCACGATGAGCTGCGATTCATGTGCCATCCGCATGCGGTCGTTCGTTGGACGAGCGGACGCGTGGAAAGTTTCCCGACCATGCGCATGCGGGCCCGCGCGGCAGGCGATCGGGCTCTGCCGTCCGGAAGAAACCATCGCGATCGCCCGGGCCGCCGCAAGAACGCCAACTGCGTTGCGGCGGCCGCAGAAATGAGCGCAAGCGGAGTCGCCACATGAGGGTGGCGTGCAGACTTCGACAGGGGTCTGACTGCGCCGCCATGCCTCGCGCGCTACGCGCCCGGGAAGCGCAATCCTTACGCAGGGTCGCCGCATCCATGGAAGGCTTCTTGCCGGCGCCGCCCCGCTCGGCGAGAGTGTTTCGGTGATTCGCCGTCCTCTCACCGCGTTGGGCGCGCTGCTCATCGCGCTCGCGATCGGTGCGAGCACGAGCGCGTGTGCCGACCCCAAGGTGTCGATGGCGACGGGGCCGCGCGAGTACACGGACAGCGACTATCCGCAGGTGCTCGAGCGCTGGACGCGCTCGGCGAGCCTCGTGCAGCTAAGCGAGCTCGACACGCTGCTCACCGTGACGGCGACCTTCGAGTCGTGGGACTTCCGATGGGCGTACGTCGTGCGGTACGCGAACGACTATCGCCTCACCGTCGAGCAGCGGCGCTCACTCCTCGAGCGGACCCTCGCCGAGACGCAGGACAGTCATCGCTTCTACGTCGCGCTCTACGGAACGAACGTGCGCTGGGCGGATCTCACGCGCGCGAACACCGCGTGGATCGTCCGGCTCATCGACGACGAGGGCAACGAGACGGCGCCCTTGTCGATCGAGCTCATCGCGCGACCCGGTCCGCTCGAGCGTCGCTATTTCCCGTACTCGACGGTGTGGCGCAACGTCTTCCGCATCAAGTTCCCCACCACGACGCCGGGCGGTCAGCCGACCATTGCGCCCGAGGCTCGTTGGTTCGGTCTGCGCTTCGCAGGTGCCGAGGGCAACGAAGAGCTGCGCTGGGAGCTCGGCGCCGCCGAGCCGACGAAGCGCACGGCAGCGTTCGGGCCGCCGCGCTCGCGCACGACGCCCTGAAGCCGTCGTACGACGCTCACATCCCCGCGAACACTTCGAGCAACGGCGGACACGTCACGAGCAGCTCCTGCGCGATGCGACGATCGCCGAACAGGATGAGCGCGCCGCCCGGACCCGCGCGTGCCGTGTGCGGAGCGTCGCCGCCGCCGAGCACCTCGGTCGGGAAGACGAACTCGCCGGAGCCGACAGTGCCCGCGACCCTGTCGCCGTCGACGAGCTCGAGCTCGCCGACACCGACGAGGAGGAGGCCCGGCATCTGCTCGCCGGCGGTCACGACCACCTCGCCGGCGCTGAGCGTGCGCATCGTCAAGCGTCCGATGATCTGCTCGCGGATCGATGCGTCGAGGCGCTCGCCGAGCGGACCGATCGTCACGCCGACCAAGGTTTGCAGGCGATCCGCAGCTACGCGAAGATCCTCTTCGACCCACGGGCACGTGCGAAATGCTTCGGTCACCTCGGCATCGGTCCACGTCGCGACGACGCCGCTGCTCACCCCGATGAGGCGCATCGGAACGCCCTCGTCGGTGGTGCCGCGTGATCGGAGGACGGCGCCTGCGGAGAGCTGCGCGGCGGGCGCGTCGACCATCGTCGCAGCGACGTCGACGGTGCCCGAGAGG
>JAXDMI010000164.1:0-5678 GCA_034666145.1 Myxococcales bacterium
CATCGGCGTCGCCGAGCCGACCGCGCGCATCGATGAGCGCGGTCACGGCGGGGTCACCCCACAGCGCTCGCGCGAGCCCGAGATCGGCCGGCGTCCATTCGCGGAACCCCAGCCGTGCGGATCGCAAGAACCAGCGCGGATCCAGCGTGCCCATGCACGGCATGATCGCGCGAGGAGCACGCGACGTCACGCCCGTCGTGAGAGCGCCTTCGTCAGGGTATGCTCGACGCGATGCGCCTCGTGGTGTTCGCACTGTCGCTCGCCATCGGCGGCATCGCGTCCGCGTTCGGTTGCGGGACGATCCTGGCCATCTCGCCGGAGCCGGCGTCCGACGCCGGGCCGGACGCATCGGACGCTGCGGACCCCGGCGTGCCGGAGCGCCTCGCGAGCAACCAGCCGTACGTCTACGGGATCGCCCTCGACGACACGTACATGTACTTTACCTCCTTCACGGAGGGTCGTCTCGGCCGCATCGCCAAGGCCGGTGGAGCGGTGACCAATCTCGTCGAGGCCGGAACGATCCCCAAGGCGGGCACTGGGCTCGGGATCGATGACTCCTATCTCTACGTCCCGCAGTACGCCGCCGCCGGGTTCGGCGTCGATCGCGTCGACATCGCTTCCGGCCGTCGCGAGACCGTGGAGCCGGCGAACACGGTCTTCAGCATCGCCGTGGACGATACGTATCTCTATTACGTCACGAGCCTCGACGGCACAGTGGCACCTTTGGTGCGCCGTCTCGACAAGTCGAAGATCGACTCCGGCACAGCCGATGCCTTCGAGAACAGCCGCCTCGACGGCGGGCTCGGCGACTACGCCTACGACCAGTACGGCTACGTCGCGCTGAACGACGCGCGCGTGTTCTGGTCCAGCTCGACGACCGTGCAGTCGTTGCCGAAGAGCGATCTGCAAGCGGAGCCGGCGCTCGCCTTCGGGTCGCCGGATGCCGGCGGCGATCGCATTGCTGCCATCGCCGCCGATGCGGATCATCTCTACGTCGAGGCAGGCGCGAACCTGATTGCCATCGAGCTTCTGGCGACGGGAATGCCGGGCACGCAGACGATCCTCGCGACGGGACTGGGCACGCCGATGGATCCGCGCGCCCAGATCGTCCTCTCCGGCAACGACGTGTACTTCACGGCGCCCGGAGCGGGCCGCGTCGCGCGCGTCGCGAAGACGGGCGGCGCGGTCACCGATCTCGCCACCGGACAGAACCAGCCGTTGCGGCTCGCCGTCGATGCGACGCACGTCTACTGGTCGAACGAAGGCGACGCCACGCTGTGGCGTGTCGCGCGTGTCGCGCGCTGACTGGCGGAGCCGCGGCTCAGAACGTCACGCCCGTCGTGACGCCCATGCGGTGCACGCCGTCGACGTCGGGGATGAAGAAGAAGTGCACCGGCGTGTAGATGGTGCCGACGCGCGGCGTCCAACCCGCGGCGATGATGGTGTGCGCTTCGCTGCCCTTCAACGGGGACAGGTTCGCCCCGACGCCGACCTGGAACGTGTTCTTCAGCTCGAAGCCGATCAGCAGGTTCGCGGACGGGAGGAACTTGCTCTGCTCGAGGCCCGCCACCATGGCGTTGCCGAGCAAGAGCACGTTGAGCCACGAATGTCCGACGACGCGATAGACCGCCTCGTACCCGAGAAGGAAATGGTGCGGCGAGCGAAGCCCGGCCACTTGCTGGAGGCTCTTGCCGTCGAAGGCGATGGCGGGCTTGTCGTAGTTCATGACGTAGCCGTAGCCGAGGCGAAAACCGTGCAGCAGCGTCTCGTCGTCGGGCGACGTGGCCATGGGCGGCGCCGTCGCCGCGCGATCGACGCGCGTCGACTCGTAGGTCAGACGCACCGATGACGCGGCGGTCGGCGGTGCGATGGGCGCAACGGGCGCAACGGGCGCGGGAGGCGGCGCGTTCGGCGCGGGCAGGGGAGCCGACGGCGGAGGCAGCAGAGGATCGGTGTCGGCATGCGCGTTCGTCGTCGAGGTGACGAGCGCGATCGAGAGCACGGAAAGACAAGCGAAGCGACGGATGGTCATGCCGTGATGGCTGCAGCCGTCGTTCCAGAGCGGAGATCGCGACTTCGCCGGCATCGCGACGGAAGCGTGGCCTTTCGACTGTGCAAGGATCGGCACAGTCGGGCAGTGCGCTGCACGCTCTCAGGCGGCAGCCACCCGACCGTGCTGCTCGAATTCGGCGGCGATCCCGCGCGCGATACGGAGCGCGATGGCCATCACGGGAAGCTGCGAGTTCACACCGATGCTCGAGGGGAGCACGCTGCCGTCCGCGACGAAGAGATTGCGGGTCGACCAGGTCTCGCCGGTGGGCTTCACGACGCCGTCTGCGGGATCGGCGCTCATCCTGGCGGACCCGAGCGGGTGGAACGACATGCACTCGACCTTCTTCGTCGAGGGCGGATGGTCGACGAGCGCGCGCAGCTGCGCGGGTGACGTGATCGGGTCGGCGCCGAAGATGGGCAGCATCACCTCGCGTGCGCCCGCCGCGAACGCGAGCTCGCCGAGGATGCCGACGCCCCGCCAGAGCCGATGGCGATCCTGCGCGCTCATCCGATACGTGACGAGTGGCTCTCGCGAGAGCCAGCGCATGACGCGTCCGTTGCCGTCGTCGTGGATCATGGCGCCGAAGAAGGCGAGGTTGGGCATCGACTTCACGACGCGTCGATGTTCGCGACCCACGCCGGGAAACGCCGCCGCGAGGATGTTCGGCGCGGTGTAGAGGCCGACGAGCGTGAGGCCCTCGTCGGCGAAGTGATCGGAGTAGACGCTCTGCATCGCGCCGTCCCATCCGTCGACGCGGTCGTCGAAGAGCGCGCCGACGCGAAACGCGGGATGCAGCGTGAGGTGGCGCCCGACATGCGACGTGCCGAGACCGCTGTTTCGCAGGAGGATCGGGGTGTGGAGCGAGCCGCAGGCGATCACGACGACGCGCGCGCGGACGTCGAATGCGACGCGGGGCTCGCCGGTGCGCGCATCCATGAATCGCCCTCGCACGCCGCGCGCTGTCCCGCCTTCGATGATCACCTTCTCGACGAGCGCGTCCGAGATGATGGTGGCGCCGTGAGCGCGCGCGTCGGGAAGCATCGAGATGTCGACGCTCATCTTCGCGCCGTTCGGGCAGCCGAAGTTGCAGCGCGACGCGCCCTTGCAGCCCGAGGTGTTGCGGCGAAGGCTCTTCATGGGCACGCCGAGGCGCTCGGCGCCTTCGACGAAGAGCTCGGTCGATCGCGAGCGCATCGACTCGGGCACCGTCTCGACCGACATCGCTTCCTCGATCTCGGCGAAGAACGGCGCCAGCTCGTCAGGCTTCATCGTGCCGAGGCCGAGGTGCGTCGACCAGTCGTGCAGGACGTCGTCGGGGATGCGGAAGCAAACGCCGCCGGTGAGCACGCTCGACCCGCCGACGCACTTGCCGGCGAGCACGCTCATGATCGGCGTATCGCCGAGGCCCACGGCGAGACCGAGGCCCGCCTCGCGCGCGAGCGTGCCGAACGCGCGCGACGGAGAGAACGAGGCGTATTCCTCGGGCGGATGATAGCCGCCTTCTTCGAGCACGATCACGCTGCGCCCTGCGCGCGCGAGCTCTCGCGCCACCACCGCCCCACCGGCGCCGGAGCCGATGACCACCACGTCGACGCTCGTCGACAGCGGCGACCCGAGCTCTCGACCGCGGAGGATGGTCATGCCACCTCGTCGCGGTCGTGGTCGTGGGTGTGCGCGTGCTCGTGCTCGTGCTCGTGCTCGTGCGCGTCATCACGAAGACGCACGCCCGACTCGTCGGGCGGCGGCGCCATCGCGACCAGCGGCATCGGCGCAGCCGTGGCGACCAGCGCGAGGCGCCGCTTGTGGACCTTGCGCTCGCTCGAATAGCCGAGCGCCTCGAGCTCGGCGGGTTGTTCGTAGAAGACGATCGTCATCACGCTGCGCCAACCGATGAAGGCGAGCGACAGCTCCGCGAAGCGGGATCGCTCGAGCCGGGTGAGCACGCTCACGCGCTCGTCGACGGAGAGACTCTCGAACATACGCATGCGGAAGAAGAGGAGCACCGGCGCGAGTCGCACGACGAAGAGCGCGAGACGGAGCCCCACGCGCGTTAGCTTGCTCGCGTTGCTGATGAACGCATCGACCTCGTCGAGGTGAGCATCGAGCCGGCCGCCTTCGACCTCGCCGTCCTGGGAGAACATCGCCTCGGCGACCGCTCGGAGGACGATCCGATCCCCGCACGTGAGTGTGCTGCGCTCGGGAAAGGAGGAGAGAAAGGAGAGCGGAGAGGCGGTCACTTCAGTAAGAAATCTAGCTGCTCAGGTGCGAAGCGCACGCCGCACTGCGAAGCTTTCTTCGCAACGCGGTGCGTAAAGAATCAAGCACTTAGAGCATGAACGCCACAGTGCGTTGCCGGAGTGTCGGCACGCGCCGGACCACATGTCGCGTACTTGGCCGAGGGTCGCCGGCGACCCTTGCAAGGCGTCGATCTGCGCGTTCGAGCGGCGGTAGAGTGGCGGTCGCATGAGCAAGATCGGAAGAAACGACCCGTGCCACTGCGGCTCGGGGCAGAAGTACAAGAAGTGCCACCTGCCCAAGGACGACGCAGCGAAGTCCGCCGAGCTCGCCGCGGCTGCGGCTGCGGCAGCCGCGCAGGCCAAGGCCGACGCCGAGGCCGAGGCCGCCGAGGAGAACGAGGGCGGAGCATCGCCGGCAGCCGCCGCGGATCGCGCCGCCGCGCGTGCGAAGGACGCCGCCGGCACGCGCCCGCGCACGCCCGCGCCGACGCAAGCGCCGGCGTTCCGCCGCAAGTCCGTCTGACCTACGCTGGACGCATGCAAGCGTCGAAGCTCTGTCTCGCGGGCGCCGTCCTCTCGCTGCTCGCCTGCAACGGCAGCTCTTCGAACGACACGTCCAGCGGCGGCACGAGCGGCGCCGATCTCCCGGATCGCGTAGCACCGCCCGAGGACTCCGGCTCGAGCGGCACCGGCACGAGCGGCACGAGCGGCACGAGCGGAATGCCCGTCACGGATGCCGCCACCGACGCGAGCGACGGCGGCAACGTTCGCGATCTCACGCCCAACAAGGCGGCGTTCTTCGGCGCGAGCCGCTGCGCGCAAGCCGGCGTGAAGCTCTGTGAGGACTTCGAGAGCGGCACGCTCGACGCGATGACGTGGACCACGGTCGGCGCGAAGCCCGTCATCGACGGCGTCCAGCACGCGCGCGGTGCGAAGGCGCTGCACGTGACGGTCAACGGCAACGGTGCGTCGTACATCAAGGAGACGAAGTCCTTCCCGGCACCGAACAACGCCTACTGGGGGCGCATGTTCGTGTGGTTCGACTCACTGCCGGTTCCTGCGGCCATGTTCACGTACGCGCACTGGACGTTCGCCGCCGCCACCGGCACGCAGGTGCCCGGAGAGATCCGCCTCAGCGGTCAGATGCAGAACGGCAAGAACCTCTTCGGCGTCGGCACCGACAACCGGACCGCGAACGGCACCGGCGACTGGACGTCCTCCGACAAGGACCCGATGAACGCGCCGCTCGCGGTTCCGACGAAGCAGTGGCTCTGCATCGAGTGGGCGCACCTCGGCAACACCAACGAGACGCGCTTCTACTGGGACGCCGTCGAGCATCCGTCGCTCTACACCACGAGCACGAAGAACGGCGGCAACGGCATGCCGTA
>JAXDMI010000165.1:0-9998 GCA_034666145.1 Myxococcales bacterium
GCCGGCAGCGAGACGATCTGATCCACCGCTGCGGTGAGCTCATCGAGCGCGTGGATGAGCGTCTCGGAGACGTACCGACCGCCGTACGCGCCGTACCAACCGGCGCCGAGAGGAGAAGGACTCTGCACGGCGCCGAGCGTACCAGAACGGCGCATCGCGCTCACGCCGGCGCGCGCGGAGTCGCGGGCGCTCGCTCGACGACAGGCTCCGTCATCAGGTCGAGCACCGAATCGACGCCGCGCACCATGGAGACCGCGCGCACGATCCGGGCGCGCTCGCGGGTCTCGACCGGGCCGCGGAGATCGGCACAGCCGTGCTCGATGGAAACGACGATGGCTTCGGGATCCGAAGCAGTCCGTGCGAGGCGCTTGCGCACGCGTGCTTCGACGGTGTCGTCGGCGACGGGCTTCGGCCGCACGCGCGCGAGCAGCGCACGAGCACCGGCGCCGGCGTGGCCACCCTTTCGGCGCCCGATGGCCTCGAGCACGAGCAGCACCACTCCACCTGCGGCAAACGCGAGCATGGCTCGGAAGGCCCTCTTCATGGCGTCGCACGGAGCAAATCACGCGCCGCGTCGACGCGACCTCGCCGCCGCGGCGTCGCGTGCAAGAACGACTCGCATCCTTGGGGCGTGGCACGCCGGTGGGGCACTTTGCACCTGGCAGCGCGGCATTTCCACCGAAGAGCTCGCGCGGTACGCCGTCTGCACGCGACGCCACGTGCACGTTGCTCGTCTCATCGAGACCGACTTGCCGGGGCGCCTCGATCGGCTTCCTTGGAGCCGCTGGCATTGGCGTGTCGTCATCGCGCTCGGCATCACGTGGCTCCTCGACGGCCTCGAGGTGACGCTCGTCGGCGCAGTGGCCAACGTGCTCGGCAAGCCCGAGGCGCTGCACCTCAGCGAGGCGGAGATCGGCGCGTCGGTCAGCGCGTATCTCGCGGGCGCAGTCTTCGGCGCGCTCTTCTTCGGTCGCCTCACGGATCGTCTCGGTCGGAAGAAGCTCTTCTTCGTCACGCTCTCGGTGTACCTCGGCGCGACGTTCCTCACGGCGCTCTCCACCGGCTTCCTGACGTTCGCGCTCTTCCGCGCCATCACGGGCGCCGGCATCGGCGGCGAGTACTCCGCGATCAACGCCGCGATCGACGAGCTCCTCCCAGCGCGCGTACGCGGCCGTGCGGACCTCGCGATCAACGGCACCTACTGGCTCGGCACGGCGATCGGTGCCGCGTCGACGCTGGTGCTCCTCGATCCCAAGGTCCTCCCGCTCCAGCTGGGATGGCGCGTGTGCTTCGGCCTCGGTGGCATCCTCGGCCTCGGGATCCTCCTGACGCGGCGACATCTCCCGGAGAGCCCCCGATGGCTGCTCATGCACGGTCGCGTCGCCGAGGCCGAAGCCGTGGTGCGCGGCATCGAGGACGAAGTGACCCGTGGCGGCCACGTCCTGTCGCCGCCCGAACGTCTCTCGACGGTGGACACCGCCGCCGACACGAGCTGGCGCCGCATCGCGTACGTGCTGCTCGTGAAAGATCGACGCCGCGCGATCCTCGGCATGACGCTGATGATCGCGCAGGCGTTCGCCTACAACGGCGTGTTCTTCACGTATGCACTGGTGCTGGGGCGTTTCTATGGCGTTCCGGGGGACCACATCGGTCTCTACCTCCTCCCGTTCGCGTTCGGCAATTTGCTCGGCCCCTTGGTGCTCGGGCCACTGTTCGATCGTGTCGGCCGCCGCATCATGATCGCGGCGACGTACATCGGCACGGGCGTGCTCTTGGCGATCGCGGGCTGGGCCTTCGCGGCAAACGTCGTCACGTCGACCGAGCTCACCGTGCTGTGGTGCTGCGTGTTCTTCGTCGCATCCGCTGCTGCCAGCTCGGCGTATCTCACGGTCAGCGAGCTCTTCCCGGTCGAGCTGCGCGGCATGGCGATCGCCATCTTCTATGCGCTCGGCACCGGTGCGGGCGGCGTCACCGCGCCGGCGCTCTTCGGTGCGTTGGTCGGCACGGGGAGCCGCATGGGCGTACTGAAGGGATACCTCTTCGGGGCCGGCCTCATGGTGGTGGCCGGAGTCGTCGCCATCTTCCTCGCCGTGCCGGCCGAGCGACGATCGCTGGAAGACATCGCGGCCATCGACGATGAAGCCCCGCGCCGCAAGAGGAAGGCCGCCGCGCTCGCCACCCGCGCGGGCTCCTCGCGGTGATGCTCACGTGCGGCCTCGCGCACGACCTCGCGGCTTCGACGTCTCGACCGGCTTCGCTTCCTTCGAAGGTTTCGTCGCCTTCGCCGCGTTCGCCGCCTTGATCGGCTTCGCGTCGTCGATCGCCTTCGCCTTCGCCTTGCGCTTCGAGTCCGGAGCGGCGAGAGCGGTGAGCGCCAGGGCACGCTGGCTGCTGCGAAGACCGTCGAACGCGCCCTGCCGATCGACCTCGAGCAACGTCGCCCATACGTGACGGCACGCGGCGGGCCCGAGCAGCTTCGCTGCGCACGTGCAGCCGGAGGCGAGGTGTCCGTCCTGCACGCGCAGCCGTACGTGCTGCACCCGCTGCCCCTTCACCTCGGCGTCGAGGCCTGACTCCGAGACGTCCGCGAGATCGACGCGACGCTTCGCGAAGTAGCGGTAGCCCCGGACGCAGGCGAGCGGGGGAAATGCCCGCGCCACACGATCGGCGACGGAAGGCCGTTTCGCCGGCGGCGGCGGAGCCGGTGCGATCACGGGTAGAGGAGGAGAGGGCGCGGGTGCAGTGGGGGTCGTGGACATGGCAGGACACCCGAGAGCGATGCACGTGCCAGGATCGCGACTGAATGATTGCGCTCACTTGCGCGCGCGCCGGGGTGGCCCGGACAGTTTTCAGGGTGGCCGTGGCCAGTGGTCACGAGGGGCCCGTGCGCGCGTGCGCTCGGTCCTCATCGAGGTCCGGCTGAACACTCGCCCAGTCGCGCCCATCGTCTACGGCACGTTGGGCACACGTCGCGTCGCAAGACATGGGCGTGGGATCGACCATCGTTCGCCAGTGGCACCTGCTCACCCTCCTTCCGAAAGGCCCACGCCGCATCGATACGGCGACGCTCGAGGACCGTCTTCGCGAGCGCGGTCTCGACGTCCACCGCCGCACGATCCAGCGCGACCTCGTCGAGCTCGCCGGCGTCTTCCCGATCGTGTCGGACGACCGCAGTCGGCCCTACGGATGGCGCTGGGCCGACGACGCCGAGCTCCTCTGCGCGATCCCTGCGCTGCCCGGCGCACGTGACGGCGTGCCCACGATCGAGCTCGTTCTGCACGTGCGCGCCTCTGCAGTGAAGGCGGTGAGCGAGGGCCTTCGCGGTCCGGAAGGGCAGGCGAGGGAGGTCGGCGTCGACGCGGCGAGCGCGGACCCAGACGGTGACCTCGTCACAGCGCGCGTGCCCGACGGCTGCGCGCTGCGACGCTGGCTCTTCGGCTTCGCAGACGCGCTCGTCGTCGTCGCGCCGGCGCACCTTCGTGCCGAGCTCGCGGACAAAGCCGCGCGCATCGCATCGGTCTACAACGAAGAGCGTTGAATCGCGTCGACCCGGGCCGATGCGCGCGCGCGCGGAGGTCAGCCCTCGTCGACGATGGCGCGCAGGAGTCGGCTGACGGCAGCCTCGAGCGACGTGTCGCCGGTCTTCGTGAGGATGACCTGCACTTGCTTCTTCACGGTGCTGGCAGCGACGCCGCGCAGGTCGGCGAGACGCGATCGCTGGGCGCCCTGCGCCGCGAGCTCGAGGACGTCGGCCTCGGCCGCAGTGAGCTCGTATTCGACGGTCCACCGCTCGATGATGGCCGCGATCTTCGCGTCGCGCTGCCGGAGCTTCGCCCGCATGCGGACGGCGAAGAGCCCGAGCTCCTTCGTGTCGACGGGCTTCAGCAAGTAGTGAGCGCCGAGATGGTGAGCCTCGGCGAGCCGTCGTTCGTCGACGCCGCCGGACACCACGAGCGCAGCGACGAGCGGGTCGTGCGATCGCGCGTCGGTGATCAGATCGAAGCCACTGCCGTCGGGCAATCCGACGTCGACGACCACGGCACTGAACGATTTTGTCTTCAGCGCGGAACGCGCGCCCTCGACGGTTCTGACCAGCTCGGTGCGCCCGTGCTCGGCGAGCGTACGCACGAGAATGCGCCCGACCAGCTCGTCGTCTTCGGCAATCAGGAAACTAACTGCGCTCCCCACCGTACCGAGGATTCCACGGGCCGGGCCTGTACGCCAGTGCCGCAGTGAGGACGAGCGAACGACGGCGGACCGAGGGTCGAAAACCCGCCTAAATCTCGACCTGTCGCGTCTTGACGGACGGGTCCAGCCCGGAAAGCATGCGCCACCATGGAACTCCGCAGCCTCGGAACGAGCGGTCTCAAGGTCAGCGCGCTCTCACTCGGAGCCATGACCTTCGGCGAGTCGAGCACCTTCATGAAGGGCGTGACGTCGACGGACGACGAAGGCCGCAAGGTCTTCGATCGCGCCGTCGAGCGCGGCGTGAACCTCGTCGACACCGCCAACGTCTATGGCGAAGGCCGCAGCGAGGAGCTCGTCGGACAGTGGATCGCCGGCAAGCGCCAGAGAGTCCTGCTCGCCACGAAGTGCCGCTTCCCGATGGGGTTCGGCATGAAGGAGAAGCCCGGTCCCCACGACCAGGGACTCTCCCGCAAGCACATCATGGAAGCCTGCGAGGCCTCGTTGAGGCGCCTCGGGACCGACGTCATCGACCTCTATCAAGTGCACATGCAGGACACGTCGGTTCGCATCGAGGAGACGCTGCGCGCGCTCGACGATCTCGTGACGCAGGGCAAGGTTCGTTACATCGGCTGCTCGAACTACACGGGCTACCGCTTGGTGGAGTCGCTCTGGGCGTCCGAGAAGCTCCGTACCCATCGCTACGAGTCGGTGCAGCTCCAATGGTCGCTGCTCGAACGCGGCGCGGAGCGCGAGGTGGTGCCGGCCTGCAAGGCCAACGACATAGGCGTCCTCGTGTGGTCGCCCCTCGCGAGCGGCTTCCTCTCCGGCAAGTATCGACGTGGTCAGCCGCCTCCCGAGGGCGCGCGGCTCACGGAGTGGAAGGACACGATGAAGCGCATCGGCGAAGGTCGCTCGTACGATCTCATCGACGTGCTCGAGAAGGTCGCGAAGCGCCGCGAGGCGACGCCCGCGCAGGTGGCGATTGCCTGGCTCCTCGCGCGGCGTGAGGTCTCGAGCGTGATCCTCGGTGCGCGTACCGTTGCGCAGCTCGACGACAACCTGCGGGCCGCCGAGATCCAGCTCGCGCCCGAGGACGTCAAGGAGCTCGACGAAGGCTCGGCGCCCGACTGGGCGTATCCGTACGCGTTCATCGGTCGCGTTCAGTCGGCGTGGTGATAGTGGACATGGTGATGAAGATGAACCGCCTCACGGTCTCTGCGTTCTCTGCGATCGCTCTCGTCGTTGCTGCGTGCGGAGGCGAGGCACCGACGCCGACTGCTCCGGCCGCTCCCACGCCCGCGAGCGTGGCTCCGACGGCATCGCCGTCAGCTGCACGCCCCGCATCCACTGCACCCACCGCACCCACCGCTGCCTCCACCATCGACGTCCCGCCGGCGATCCGCGCTGTGGTCGACGCGCCCGATCGCGATGCCGCCGACAAGAAGCTCGATGCCGGCCGGAAGCCCGCCGAGCTGCTCGCCTTCGCGGGCATCAAGCCCGGCATGAAG
Organism: Myxococcales bacterium; assembly: GCA_034666145.1. Lineage (GTDB taxonomy): Bacteria > Myxococcota_A > Polyangia > Polyangiales > Polyangiaceae > Labilithrix. The sequence continues at coordinate 5,697 of JAXDMI010000165.1, forward strand.
GTGGCGGATCTCGCGGCGGGCGGCGGTTACACGACGGAGCTGCTCGCGCGCGCCGTCGGTCCGACCGGTGTGGTGTACGGCCAGAATTCGCCGATGATCCTCGAGAAGTTCGCCGACAAGGCATGGGCGGCACGTCTCGCGAAGCCGGCCGACAAGAGCGTCGTGAAGGTGACGCGTGACTTCGACGACCCGCTCCCGCCCGAGGCGAAGGACCTCGATGCGGTCCTGATGGTCCTCTTCTATCACGACACATTTTGGATGAAGGTCGACCAGGCCAAGATGAACGCCGCCGTCTTCCGCGCGCTGAAGCCGGGCGGCGTCTTCGTCATCCTGGATCACAGCGGTCGCCCAGGGACCGGCACGAGCGAGGTGCAGACGCTCCATCGCATCGACGAAGCGCAGGTCCGCAAGGAGGTCACGCTCGCGGGCTTCAAGCTCGCGTCCGAGTCCGACGCGTGGCGCAACCCCGACGACAAGCGCGACTGGAACAGCTCCCCGATGGCCGCCGGAGAAAAACGCGGAACGAGCGACCGCTTCGCGCTGAAGTTCGTGAAGCCCTGACCGGTCAGCCGCCGCCGTGGATGACGGCCTCGATGTTGTGACCGTCGGGATCGAGGACGAACGCGCCGTAGTAGTGCGGATGGTAGATCTCGCGAAGGCCCGGCGCGCCGAAGTCGCGTCCTCCGGCGGCGAGCGCAGCCGTGTAGAATGCATCTACTTCGTCGCGGGAACGCGCCGCGAACGCGAGATGCGTCGGCGTCACGTGCTTCGCTTGCTCGGCGGTCTGGTAGCTCGAAGGTCCCTGGCCGATCCAGAAATCGGGCTTCTTCTCGCGACCGAAGCCGCACGCCGAGCCAAACTCCATGAGCGGCTTCACGCCCAGCGGCGCGAGGGCCTTCTCGTAGAACGCCTTGGAACGTTGGTAGTCCGTGACGAAGACCGTGACGTGATCGAGCAACGACATCCCGCGAGCCTAGAACGCCGTACGTAGGTGGCGGTAGGGTGAAACGGACGAGCGGAGCCGATGGCGGAAACTTTTTCGGCCCTCGAGCGTTCGATCCGGCGATGGAGCATCCGCACCCCGGCACGCTGGATCGCGTCTATGCCGCTCCCGAGGCTGCGACTTGGTCGTCGGCCGCCGTCACCTCGGCTGCGCGCCTGCGATCGTATGCGGCGAAGCTGCTCGGCGCATCCGTCGCCGGGTACGTGCTGTCGATCGGCGCCATGGTCGTTACGGGCTCCCACTCGATCGGTGCGCTCGCGTTCCTCCTCGCCTCCCTGAGCGGGCTCGTGGGCGCGGTGTTCGCCGTCGTCGCATTCGTGAAGGGCCTCGGAATAGGCGCGGGCGGGCGCAGCGTCGGCGTGCTCGCCTCGCTGAGCCTCACGTTCGGCAACCTCTTCATGGTCGGCCTCGGCATGATCTCCGCGCTGTTCTCCACGATGGCGTTCACGCGCGGCCGTCAGATCCGCAGTGCCGGTCGCATCCTCCTTCCGCCGGTCGAAGGCGGCGATGCGTGGACCGGAGCGGGGCTCTCTTCGTCCGGACCGGTCGGCATCATCGACACCGACGACGAGGCCACACGCGACGCGCTCGCCGCGCAATGGCGCGAGAACGGACGCACCGAGCACGCGTCGGTCGCCGCGTTTGCGCGCCTCACCCTCGACTTGATGGCGCTCGGCGCGCCGCCCGAGCTCGTCGCCGATGCCAATCGCGATGCGCTCGACGAGATCCGTCACGCCGAGCTCTGCTTCGGTCTGGCGCGCGCCATCGATGGTCGCGTCCAGAGTCCGGGTGCGTTCCCCGAGGCGGCACGCGCTCGCACGCTCTCACGCTCGCGAACGCTCGCCCTCGCGCAGCTCGCCGTCGATTCACTCGTCGATGGCGCGCTCCACGAAGGCGTCTCCGCGCGGATCATCGCGAAGCTCGTGCGACGCTGCGAGGCGCCCGCCATCCAGGCCATCTTGAAGGAGATCGCCGCCGACGAAGGTCGCCATGCGCGTCACGGCTGGGACGTCGTTCGCTGGTGCCTCGCCGAGGGCGGCGAATCGGTAGCGAGCGCCCTCGAAGGTGCGCTGCGCGCGCTGCCGAAGACGATGTCGTCGCCGATGCCGGAAGAGGCTCGCGACGGACGCTGGGAGCGATGGGGCATCATGGGCGAGGAGCTCGAGGCCGAGGAGCACGACGCGACGCGCGTCGATCTCGAGCGTCGCATCGGCCAGGCCATCGCGGCTTCGCGTCAGCCGGCCTTCGGATACGGAAACGCCTCGCTCGGCTGAGTTGGAGTGATGTCGTCGAACTTCCTGACGTCGAGCTGGATGAGCCCGTTGGGCAGCTCCGATAAGACGTCCGCCGGACGCGCGCCCCAAACGATGTCCTTCGCTTCGTAGCGGCGACGGGCATGCACGAGCTGCAGCGACGTGTCGTCGGTACCGGTGACGCTCGCTGTGATCTCGACCTCTTGCCGCTCGCACATCTCGGGGTTCAGCCCGAAGAGCGGGCTCTTCTCGTCGATGACGTGCATCACGGTCCACGATCGGCTCAAGGCGAGCGAGCGGTCGCGCTGTAGCGGCAAGTCGACCATGCGATAGAAGAGCATTCCCTCCTTGGTGGTGACGGTGCGGATCATCACGACGCGGATGGTCGCCTCCACGATGGTGCTCTCGCGATCGTTGCCGACGCGCATCATCAGCGTCGGGACGCCTTCCATCGGAGCGATGCAGACCCTCGACGTGAAGACGAGCCTCGACGTGGTCTGCGAGAAGCGCGCGAAGACGATGCCCGTTGCAAGCGCGGTGAGGATGACGCCGACGATCAATTCGGCGAGGACGAGGAGGTGAGCGCCCGTCGAGCTCGGATACATCGCGCCGTAGCCCACGGTGCCCAGCGTCTGCACGCTGAAGAAGAACGCATCGCGAAGTGAGCCGTCCTGCGCGCCGGTGACGCCGCCGACCAGCATGAAGAGCACGGCGAAGAGGGCGTTTGTCGCGAGTAGGAGGAGCGCGATCGTGAGGAGAACGCCGCCCCAGCTCATGCGGAGCAGTGAGTGGTACGCGTCGCGGATGGGATGCGACGTCGTTCCGACGACCACGATGCCGTCATCCAGCGCCGATATGCGGGCCACGGCTCAGGTTCTCGCCGACCCGACCTAGACGGCCAACTTCCTCGTGCCGGAACCGTGGCGCGAACGTCGCGCGCTGTCGCTCAGGGAGGGGCCACGACGACGGTGCCGGTCTTCACGATCTCGAAGTCGGCGCCCTTCACCTTGCCGAGGTTCGAGAGAAGCGCGTCCATCTCCGGCGCCCAGCCCTCTTCGGTCTCGCCGCTGATGTACCAGTTGGATCCGTTGTCAGCGAGCATGACGCCGTACTTCTTCATCGCAGTGGTGATGACCTTCGAGGGACCCGTGAAGGCCGAATCGTCGAACGTCGCCTTGAGCCGCAGGCGGAGGCCCATGGGTGGAAGCGAGGCGTCGTCGGTGCCTGCGGCATGCGTCGCAGGATGGATGTACGCCTGCCGCGAGGCGTCCATCGTGAAGCGAATCGCGTGGGTGATCTCGCCGCGCTTGATCTCCTCGAGGCGGACGAGACCCGCGAGGACGGGGAGGCCTGCGGCATCGGCCGACGTCCAGCCTTCCGTGCGCAAGGCGTTGGAGTCGAGCTTCCAGATGGCGCCGCTCGCAGCGGTGAAGCCGCCTCCGGATGGATTCTGTGTATTATACAACTCGTACAGCACGCAGTGATCCGGCGCGGCATCCGTGGCGAGGAAGAGGACGTGGCGATCGCTGGACGACTTGGCGCCAGGACCGCCTTCGATCTTCGCGTCGAGCGGGATGGGGTAGCAGAAGGGACCGGCGGCACACGGCAGCGGGTCACTCTCGTTCGGGCCGTAGCTCGTGTTCCACGAGATGAGCGCGGGCGCGGCGGCCTTCCCGACGGTGATCGGTATGCCGTAGTTGTCCGTCGCGGTTCCCCAGTCCGGATGGAGCCCGGTGCCGAGAGCCATCCCGGGCATGACGCTGGTCATCAGGTCGGTGTCGAGGGGCAGCGTGTCGACGGTGCTGTTCCAGGCGTTGTCGTTGGGAAAGATGCGGCAGCCCGCGTGCATCGTTCCAGGACCGGGGACGCCGCCGCTCGTCCCGCTCGCGTCGCCGCCTGTTCCGCTCGCGCCGCTGGTGCCGCCGGTCGTGCCGGTCGTTCCGCTGGTCCCGCCCGTGGTGCCGCTCGTTCCGCTCGGGCTCGCGCTCGGGGCGTTGCTCGAGCTGCTTCCGCATGCCAGCGCGATGCCCGCGGCGCAGGCCAGAC
>JAXDMI010000166.1:0-9799 GCA_034666145.1 Myxococcales bacterium
TTGCGGCTGTGCTCGCGTTTGCCGGCGCGATCGCGATCGTCGCGGCCCTCGTTGCGCTCCTTCGATTCTTCGTGCGATGACCGAGGGATGACCGCGGAGGCGAGCGCCGAGCCGAACGCGAGCGCGAGCGAGCACGCCGATGTGGAGCGCGTGCGCCTCGCCGACGTGGCGCTGCCCATCCCGCTGCCCCGTGCGCTGAGCTATCTCGTGCCCGACAAGCTCGCAGCGTCGGCGCTGCCCGGGCGCCGTGTCCTGTGCACGCTCGGCGCGCGTCGCATCGTCGGCGTCGTGATGGCGGTGCGAGAAGGCGAGAAGCCAAAGGGGGCGAAGCCGATCCTCTCCGTGCTCGACGGCATCTCGCTGCCCGAGGACCTCGTCGGCTTCCTCGGTCGCCTCGCGAGCTACTACCTCGCGGCGATCGGTGACGTGGTGCGCCTCGCGCTGCCGCCCGCCGACAAGGAAGCCGCGAAGGTGGTGGAGGAGCTCACGCTCTTCTCCGAGGCGAAGGGCATCTCGGTCCGCAAGGTGCAGTGGGTGGTGCCGACCGAGGTCATCGAGACGTCGATCAAGGGCGGCGCATCGCGGGTGCTCGCGTACATCCGCGCGCACGGAGCGCTGCCGCTGTCGCGCGTCGAGGATCAGTTCGGAGGCGCGCGCATCACGGTGAAGAAGCTGCGCGAGCAAGGCCTCGTCGAGATCGAGGAGCGCGATGCCGTCCGCGATCCGTTCTTCATGGAGTCGATCCTCCGCGATACCGAGCTCGCACCGACCGAGCCGCAGCAAGTAGCGATGGACGCGCTCGCGGCGGCGCTCGCGCCCGACGCCTCCGCGAAGACGTTCCTCCTCCATGGCGTCACCGGGTCGGGCAAGACCGAGGTCTATCTGCGCGCGATCGCCGAGGCGAAGAGGCTCGGTCGCGGCACCATCATGCTCGTGCCGGAGATCGCGCTCACGCCGCAGCTGGTGTCTCGCTTCCGCGCACGCTTCGGCGACGACGTTGCGGTGCTGCACTCGGGGCTCACGCCGCGCGAGCGCTTCGACATGTGGGCGCGTCTTCGCAACGGCGAGGTCGACGTCGCGATCGGCGCTCGCAGCGCGCTTTTTGCGCCGATCCATGGGCTGGGGCTCGTCATCGTCGACGAGGAGCACGACTCGTCGTTCAAGCAAGAAGAGGGCGTTCGTTATCACGCGCGCGACATGGCCATCCTGCGCGCGCACATGCTCGGCGCCGTGTGCGTGCTGGGCAGCGCGACGCCGTCTCTCGAGACCGTGCAGCTCGCGCGTTCGGGGAAGGCAACGAAGCTCGTGCTCCCCGATCGAGCACGCGCGCAGGAGATGCCGAAGGTCGAGATCGTCGACCTCCGTCGCATCGGGCCCGGGCCCACAGGCGACAAGCGGATCAGCCTGCTCCTCCATCGCGCCATCGAGACCACGCTCGCCGCGAAGGAGCAGACCATCCTGTTCCTCAACCGCCGCGGCTTCGCGCCGAGCATCCGCTGCGAAGGCTGCGGCGAGCTCGCGTCGTGTCCGCACTGCACAGTGGCGCTCACCCTCCACAAGAAAAAGGGAGGAACGATGCGCTGCCACTGGTGCGACTACGAGGCGGCGCTGCCGACGCGTTGCAAGAAGTGCGACGGCGATCAGATCGCGCTCGAGGGCCTCGGCACTGAGAAGCTCGAGGAGACGCTGAAGGCGGCGTTTCCCGAGGCTGTCATCGCGCGGCTCGATCGCGACGTCGCCACCGGCAAGCAGATCGAGAAGGTCCTCGATCGCGTGCGCTCGCGCGAGGTCGACATCCTCGTCGGCACGCAGATGGTCACGAAGGGCCACGATCTCCCGTTCGTCACGCTGGTCGGCGTCATCAATGCCGACGCCGCGCTATCCATCCCGGATTTTCGAGCGAGCGAGCGTGCGTTCCAGCTCCTCGTGCAGGTGGCAGGGCGTGCCGGCCGCGGCGACACGCCCGGTCGCGTCCTCGTGCAGACGTACGACCCCGAGCATCACGCCATCAAGTTCGCGGCGCGTCATGACGTGAACGGATTCATCGAACGCGAGCTGCGCGATCGCAAGGAGCTCGCGTATCCGCCGTTCTCGCGCATGGCGCTCACTCGCGTCGACTCGCTCGACGAGAACGAAGCGCAGGAAGCGACGGCGCTCCTGGCGCGCGCCGCCCGTGATGCGGCGCGCACGGGCGAGCTCGGAGCGGTCACCGTCCTGGGCCCAACGCCGGCGCCCATCGCGAAGGTGCGGAACCGCTTCCGCTACCGGATCATGCTGCGCAGCACGTCGCGCGAGCACTTGCGCCGAGCGGCACTGGCCATCCACGCTGCGATCGCCCAGCTCCCGCGGACGGTACGGGTGGCCATCGACGTGGATCCCGTCGGGCTGCTGTGAGATAGACGGCGGATGGCACCGTCGCTGACGACCCGCCTCGTCACACCGCGGCTGGTGCTGCGGCCGCCCCGCACGACGGACGTGACGGAGATCCGGCGCCTCTTGCGCGCCAACCACGAGCACCTCAAGCCGTGGAATCCGGCGCCGCCGCCCGGCGAGGATCCGTCCTCGATCACCGAGGTGTCGAAGACGGTGCTGAGGCAGCGCCGCGAGTGGAAGCTCGGTCGCGGGTTCGTCTTCATGGTGGCCGAGCGCGAGCACGCTGCCAGGTTCATCGGGAAGATCGCGCTGAGCGGCATCATGCGCGGCGCGATGTACGGGGCGTATCTCGGCTACTGGATGGCGGAGGACACGCAGGGTCGCGGCTACGTGACGGAGGCGCTCGCGGCCGTCCTCGACTTCGCGTTCGGACCCGCGGGCCTGCATCGCGTGCAGGCGGCGATCATGCCGCGCAACGCGCGCAGCCTGCGCGTGATCGAGAAGCTGGGCTTCCGGCACGAGGGGCATGCCGAGCGATACTTGCAGATTGCAGGCAAGTGGGAGGACCACGAGATCTACGCGCGCACGCGCGAGGAGCACGTGCCCGGCGACGACTGAGCGGCGCGGCGCGGGGCGAGCCGTGCAGAAAGCACGCAACTCGCGCCATGCGGCGGCCGACACGGCGGCATGGGTATTCTCGCTCGCGCCGGCGTCGTCGCGCTGCATCTCGTGGGAGAGCTCGTCGCGCCGACGCGCTGCGCTGCGTGCGAGGAGCTCGTCGCGCCGCGCCTGCTCTTCTGCGCAGCGTGCGCGCCGTCGGTCATGAGCGCCGGCATGCAGCCCGTCGCGCAGCACGCGGTCTTCGAATACGGAGGCGCGGTGGCGACGGCAATCGTTCGCTTCAAGTACGCGGGGCGCTCCGATCTCTCCGCTCGCTTCGCCGATGTCATGGCGGCGCATGACGTCGCCGGCGTCGACCTCGTCGTGCCCGTGCCTCTCCATCCGCAACGCCTCGTGGAGCGCGGCTTCGATCAGGCGGCGCTCCTCGCGATGCCGGTCGCACGCCGCCGAGGTATCCGCTGCGCGCCTCGGGCCCTGATTCGGACGCGACCCACGCCGCCGCAAGCCTCGCTCGATCGCGCTGCCCGCTCGGCCAACGTCGCCGATGCCTTCGAGTGCGTGATGCCTTCGAGTGTGCGCGGGCGCAGCGTCCTGCTCGTCGACGACGTGCGGACCACGGGAGCGACGCTCGGTGCGTGCATGTCCGAGCTCCGCCGCGCCGGTGCCCGGGAGGTACGGACTCTCGTGCTCGCCAGCCGCGATCGCCCGGGAATTGTCCAGAAAAGCGCGGCACACGAGGATTGAACGGGCGGCGTGGAGCCGCGCTATCATGAGCGTGCGCTCGATGAGCAACGAACTGTGGCGGTGGGCGGATCCCGACGGACAGCAGCGTCGCGTGCGACTCGACGAGTTGCGCGCCGCGCTTGCCGGCGGCCACATTGCGCCCAACACCCCGGTGTGGCGCGCGGGGTGGAGGATGTGGCAGGCCGCGCACGAGGTGCCGGAGCTCACGTCGAGCGCGCTCTCGGCGGCCAACGGCGTCGTCCCCAACATCCCGCCGCCGCCGCTCGCGATGGTGGCCGTGCAGCACGAGTTCGAAGCCAAGGCGGGCGGGTCGTTCCTGCCGCCGGAGCCGACGTATTCGAACGAAGAGCCGCCGCCTCCTCCTCATTACGTTCCGCTGCCGACCAAGCCGAACTCGATCCCGCCTGGCGCGCCGAGCTCGGGACGCCTTCCGTCGGTCGGACCGCGCGCGCCGTCTGGAGCCACGCCGTCGGTGCCGCCGATCGCGCCGATGTTCGCGCCGAGCCTCCCCACCACGATCGGCTTGCCGCCGCCGCCGGAGATGGTCGCGCTCGCCGCGCAGCACAAGGCCGCGGCCAACGGTAGTCGCGCGAAGGATCCGATGATCGAGGAGCTCAGTGGCTCCATGCTCCTCGATGACAGCGCACCGCAGCCCTACGGAAACGCGCCCGGTTACCTGCCTCCGCCCACCGACCCCATCATGCACGGGGGCTCGGTTCGTCCGAGCATGTCCGACGGGCTCGACGACGTGCCCGGTCTTCCCGCGCGTCGCCCGCAGCTCACCGCCATCTTCGACGACTTCAAGGAGATGAAGGCGGGGCGTCCGCCGAAGAACAAGCTCCTCGTCGCGGTCGTCGGCGTCCTCGCGTTCTCCGTTCTCATCTCGATGCTCGCGCTCGTGGTCAGCTTGTTCCGCGGCAAGCCCAGCGAGCTCCCCTCGAACGGCACGACCTCGTCGACGGGCTCGGCATCGACGACGGCAACGACGACGTCGACCACGAAGACCGCCGCGACGGCGACGACGACCGCGAGCGTTTCTCCGCCGACCCCGACCGCCGTTGCGACGACCGAGACGACGAAGACGCCCAGCAGCGAAGGTGCGCTCGGGGATTGCGCCATGGCGGGCGAAGCGCACGTCGTCTCGCCGCGCGCCTTCGTTCAGGCCGGCGTCGAGGCGGTGACGGTCCCGGGCGCCATCGCCATCGGCTTCGCGCTCGATCCGCGCAACGGGCAAGCGGTCACCGTCGATCCCGCCTCCATCGGGATCACCACCACCATCAAGGCGCGTGCGCTCGGTGGCGATGCGCGGCGCATGAGCCCGATCCTCGACCGCGGCAAGCTCGCGCTCGTGCCGGGCGTCGACAAGAAGTTCGACAAGCTCCAGGGCCGTCGCATCGTCGGCACCAACCCGGCGATCGACGTCGGCATCGCGGAGGGCTCGCTCGTGTGGGCGCCGCGCGATCAGAACACGTACGCGAAGCTCTTCGCGCTCGACGGCGACGGCACCGTCGACGCCATCCGCGCCGTGCCGCTTCCGTCGAAGGGCATCGCCGTCGCGTTCCGTCGCGGCAAGGACCTCTACGTCGGCACGGCGAAGGGCGACTCGGTGCTCACGCCCGACGGGAGTCTTTCGCACATCACGAGCCTGGGACAGGTCGGGTCGCCGAGCGTCGCCGTGAGCGGCGACACGATCATCGTGGCGTGGTCGGATCGCGCGGCTGCTGCGGATCCGTGGCAAGTGCGCTGGACCAAGCTCCCCATCGGCGGCGCGGCCGAGCCCCCGAAGCAGCTCACGCTCCCTGACGGCGGCCTCGGCACGCAAGCGATGTCACCGAGCGTGTTCGGTCTCGGCGGTGGTCGCTTCGTGATGGCCTGGTCGGAAGGAACGCCGACGCATCAGGTGCGCGCCATCACGTTCAACGCCGATGGCAGCACGGCGGGCTCGGCGATGGCGCTCTCCGCGGCCGGCGTGAACGCGGGCTCGCCGCAAATCGCGATCGGTCCCGACGGACGCGGCGTCGCTGCGTTCCTCGCGGCGAAGGGCAAATCCTACGAGCTGCATGCGACCCCGGTCGCGTGCGCGGCGAAATGAACGACAACTCCTCCTCTCGCTCCGGTTCTTTCGGTCGTCTCGGTCGCTTCGCCGGCGCGGCTCTCGTGTTGATGGCTTGTGCGGCGACGCCGGGCTGCGACCTCTTCATGTCGTCGAAGATGGCGCAGGGGCAGCGCTATCAGTCCAGCGATCAGCGCTACGATCCGTACTTCGACAACGTTCACGAGGTGCAGGTCGGGGCGGCGGCATGGCCGGACGAGAAGAAGGCGACGCGCCGTCCGCTCATCAACGCTCTCGCGCTGACGCCGGATGCGTCGGATGCGACCATCCTCGACGCGACGCACCAGCGCGCGATGAGCCGCGGCGGCGGCAAGCTGGATCTCGCGAGCGCGCACGTGACGCCGGCGAGCGGTGCCGGCGGCGATGGCGCGTTCTTCGCGGCCGTCGACGAGACGGTGCGTCTCGAGCTCGATCGCGCGCGGAAGCTCAAAGACAAGAGCGACAAGCTCGAGGAGATGGCGAAGCACGGCGAGGAGCTGAAGAAGGGCGCCGACACCGAGGCCTCGCAGCGTGGCTCCGAGAAGGCCGACGAGAAGAAGGTCGAGAAGAGCCGCGAAATCCGGCACGAGCTGAGCGGCGCGATCGACGCGGCGCGCACGCTCTCGCAGCAGGCGCTGCGGCACTCGAAGTACGCGCAGGAGTTCCTCGACGACCTCGGCGATGCCGTCGAGGGAAATGCCGCGCCGCCGAAGAAGCGCGATCGCAACGAGTCGAGGCCACTCCCGCCCCCACCGCCGCCGAAGGCCGAGTCGCCGAAGCCCGAAGAGAAGAAGCCGGAAGAACCGAAGGCAGCGACGAAGCCGAAGGGCGCGCCGGCGCTCGGCAAGCCGAAGCCCGCGCCCGCGGAAAAACCGGCCCCCGCCGAGAAGCCGGCGCCCGCAGAAAAGCCGGCTCCGAAGCCCGCGCCGCCGCCCGACGAAGTCTTCAACCCCTGACGGGGCGAGCGCGCGTCTTGGTTGGGCGTATCGTGCCCGTCTTTACCGTCTTTACCGTCTTGCGCGCCTGCTTCGCGGTCGTGACCTCCGGCCCCGGCGCATCGTCGACGAGGTAACGCATCACGAGGTCGACGAGCTCGTCTCTGAGCGTGGCCTCGTCGAGACCCGGCGGTCGTTCGAGGAGGCACGCGAGCATGACGGCGCGCACTGCCTGGAACGCGACGAACGCCGCGGCCTCGACGTTGCCCCGTCGCACGCGTGCGCCGGTCGCCACGAGGAAGTGGCGAATGATGGCGACGACGCGGAGGTCGAAGGCCTCGACGCGCGCCGGTTCGATGACCCGCAGGCCCTCAATCACGAGCACGCGATGCAGTGCGGGACACGACGCGTAGAGCGCGCCCAGGCCGCGTACCACCGCCGTGATCGTCTCGCGGGGGCTCCTGGTGAGGTTCTCGTTCGAGAGCACCTCGCCCATGAGCGCGAGCGCGCGTTCGAACTCGCGGTCCTGCAGCGCGTCGAGGATGGCGTCGCGATCGGCGAAGTACTGGTAGAGCGTTCCGACGCTGACGCCGGCCACCTCGGCGATGCGAGTCGTGGTCGCGGCGTCCATGCCTTCCCGTTCGAGAATCCGAATCGTCGCCTCGAGGATGGCGGTGACGGTGGCCTGCGCACGTGCCTGGCGCGGCGCTTTTCTCGGTGCGGCAGCGATCTTGCGGGGCATGAGCAAAAACCGAAGGAAACGTGAATCGAACGCGAATTCACGGGAGGTGGGTCGAGACCGATACTTCTCGGCGTCCGTCGGGACACCGGATCACTACACCGAAGTCAGCCTCCACCACCGAGAACATCGACATGCTCCCTCGCGTATCCGCCGACTGGCGCGCTCTCCTCTGGGTCTTCGGCCTCATGCCGGCTGCCGCGGTCGCGCAGTACGTGCGCCCCGGCCTCGCGGTGTGGATGCTGCCGCTCTCGATGTACCTCGCGTACACGGCGGGCGTGCTCGCGCACAACCACAACCACATCGCGGTCTTCGCGAACCGCCGCTGCAATGCCGTCTACGCGACGGTGCTCTCGTTCTTCTACGGCTACCCGACGTTCGGCTGGATCCCGACCCACAACGAGAACCACCATCGCTACGTGAACCGACCCGGCGACGCGACGGCGACGTGGCGACACACGCGCGCCAACACGGCGTGGACGGCGTTCGCGTACTTCTTCCATTCCGCGTCGTGGCAAGCGCCGCTCATCGCCGAGTACCTGCGACGGACGCGACGAAGGAGCACCCGCGCGTGGGCCTGGCTGCTCGGGCAATACGTCATCGTGTTCGGCGGACACCTCGTCGCGCTCGCCGTCGCGGTGCACCTCCACGGTCTCCGCACGGGCGCTGTCGTCTACGCGTCGGCGCTGGGGATCCCCGCCGCCGGGGCCTTGTGGGGGCTCATGTTCACGAACTACGTGCAGCACGTCGACTGCGACGAGAGCTCTCGCTGGAACCACTCGCGCAACTTCGTCTCGGGGTGGATGAACTTCCTCGTGTTCGACAATGGGTTCCACACCGTCCATCACATGCGGGCGACGCTGCACTGGAGCCGTGCCCGCGCCGCGCACGCCGAGGTGGCGCACCAGATCGATCCGCGCCTCTGCGAGAGCTCGATCGCGTCGTATGGCTGGAAGACCTACGTGCGGTCAGTTGCAGGTCGTCGTCGTGCCGTCGGGACAGAGCAGCTTGTCGGCTAGCTGGATCACCTTCGACGACGACGCCGTCGTCTTCGTGCTGTCGGTGACGGATGCCGTGACCTCCAGCTTCTTTCCCAGGAAACGCTTGTAATCTGCACCCAGATCCGAGGCGCCGCTGTCGAGCTGGAAGCGCAGGCCGAACAGCTTGCAGTAGTTGCCCTCGTCGCGGTCGAACGTGAAGACGTAGGCCGCGGGAGCGATCGGCGACGTCGGGTCGTCCACGAGCTTCGCGGTGAGCGTGGTCGGCGATCCGGACTGGCGCAGGTTCCGCATGCGCACCGCGATCCAGATGTGATGGCCGCCTTGCGGTCCTCGCTCGAGCATCAGCGTCTGCCCGTCGGTGAGCGGCGCGAAATCGGTCTGCCCCGTGCCGAGGACCACCTCGGGCGGACCGTGGTTCGCGGGACGGCAGATGTCGGGCGGCGACGTCGCCCACGTCGCCTCGTAGTCCTCGAGCTGATCGAACGGCACGTCCTCGCTCACGCAACGCCCGAGCGCGCACGTCTGCGGCGCATCGCACGTCGGCGCGGGAGGCAACGGGTTGCCCGGCGCCGTGAACGTCACGCAGCGCGTCTCGAGCCGAACGCGCAGCAGCTTCTTCACGTCCGGCACCAGATGCGCAGCCGCTCGGCGGACCACGACCGGTGTCGTCGGCGTGCCCCTCGTCGCCGCCTGGGACGTGAGTGCCTCGACCACCACTTCGGCTGTCGCGCCGCTCGTGCCCGTGAGCACGAGCTCCTTCGGCAGCGCGGCGGCGGGCACGGTCTCGTCGGAGGCCACCTTGCCGTCGACCGTCGCGACGATGTGCACCGCCTCGACGAGGCCGCCGAAATCCTCGGACTGCACGCCGACGACGAGCGACGCCTGCTGCGTGCCGGGGCCGTCACCGCCGCTCCCCGGACACGCCGCGAGCAGCGCCGGCAGCGCGGCAGGCGCGAGGAACACGAACGAGGAGAGGATGCGACGGGCGAACATGATGCGAGGAGCCTCGGGAGGCGTTTCCCGGCAACAGAGCAAGGAGCGTGCACGGGCCATGAAGACGCCTGTTTTGCCCACAAAAGCAGCGCGGGCGACGGTCCCGGAAGCTCCGGAAGCGCCGCCCGCCTGACAGGCGTGTCGTGCGTGGCACGACCTCGTCACGCCCTCACTTCATGCCGACGGCGGCCGAGCTGTTCGGGACCTTCTTCATGGCCGCGACGAACTTGTCGGGGCCGACGAACTCGTTGAAGCGCGTCACCTCGTTGCCGGCGGCATCGAGCATGATGACCGTCGGGAG
>JAXDMI010000167.1:0-11306 GCA_034666145.1 Myxococcales bacterium
CGCGCGAAGGGGCTACCGAGCTTTCGCGTCGAGCGGCTTCGCAACATGCTCCGCGAGGCGATCCGCGCCACGCGGCGCGACGGGTTTCGCATCGTCCACTACTCGATCCAGAACGACCACCTCCACATGCTGGTCGAAGCCGACGACGCGCTGCGACTGACCAACGGCATGAAGAGCTTCGCGGTGCGCGTGGCGATGCTCGTGAACCATCGCGTGCTGGCGCGACGCCGCGGCAAGGTGTGGGGCGACTCGTATCACCGTCGCGAGCTCACCACGCCGAGCGAGGTACGGAGCTGTTTGGTCTACGTTCTCAACAACCATCTCAAGCATGGCGAGTGGGAGGTCGGTCTCATCGACCCGTCCTCGTCGGCGCCCTGGTTTCACGGGTGGATGCATCGACGCGAGCCCGTGCCTCCAGAGCCCGACGCCGGAGAGCGCGCGTGGACCTGGCTCCTCGCCAAGGGCTGGTCGACCGTAGGCCTGGGATGGCTTCACGTCGGCGAGGTGCCTCGCGCGCTCTGGCACTGAGCCTGTCCGCGCGCGGCGCACTCCGGCTCCAAGCGCGCGGTCTTGCAACCCTCCGCACGCTCGCTTACGCGACGCGCCGCTCGTCGCGCCACCGCCACGCGGCGCTTCATCAGCTCCGCCCTCGCCCCCGCTCTCGCTCCCGCTCTCGCCCGCCGGCTGCAGCCGGTTTTCCCCCAGCTTTCCCCACCTTTTCCGCGATCGCAGACCGCTTCCTTGACTCGGGTACACGTGTTCAGTAGGCTGAACAACGTGCAAGGGCTCACTCAGCGTCAGCAGATGGTCTTGGATTTCATCCGGCAGTCCATCTCCGACCGCGGCTACCCGCCGACGCTCCGAGAGATCGGCGCTCGCATGGGCATTCGCTCGACGAACGGGGTGAACGACCACCTCCGCGCGCTCGAACGAAAGGGCTACCTCACGCGCGAAGACATGAAGTCTCGCGCGCTTCGCCCCACGACCACCCATGACGTCGCGCAGACGCTGGGGAGCGACGGCAAGGCGAGCAACGACTCGACCCAGCAGCGCGCGCTCTTCGGCGTCGGCAACGACGACGAGGACGTGGTCGAGATCCAGGTCCTCGGCCGCGTTGCCGCCGGCCTGCCGCTCTTCGCCGAGGAGCACGTCATCGACACGGTTCGCGTCGATCGCGGTCTGCTCAAGGGAGGCCGCGAGGTCTTCGGGCTGCGCGTCCACGGCGACTCGATGATCGACGCCGGCATCCTCAACGGCGACTACATCTTCGTGCGCAAGCAGCTCACCGCGAGCCGCGGCGAGATCGTCGTCGCGCTCATCGGCGACGAGGCGACCGTGAAGTACTACTTCCCCGAGAAGGACTACGTGCGGTTCCAGCCGGCCAACAAGGCCATGGCCCCGATCCTCGTCCGCGCCGTCGACTTCAAGCCGACGATGCTCCTCGGCGTGGTCGTGGGCGTTTTCCGTAGGATTTAGTCACGTACGAGGGGGGCGGGCGTCCTTGACCCGTGCGGCTGCACGCTGTTACGTCTCGACGGGGACATGCGCGGGACGATGCGCCTCTTTTTTTCGACGAGATCGCTGTTTGCGAGCGCGCTGCTGATCGGCGCGCTCGGCATGCTCGCCGGGGCAAGCGGTTGCGGCGGCGTCTACTACACCGTGTCGGTCAACGCCGCGCAGGCGAAGCTCGAACAAGCGCGCCAGATGGGCGCCGAGACGCAGTCGCCGTACGAGTACTACTTCGCGCGTGAGCATCTGCGCCAGGCGCAGGTCGAAGCGTCGGAGGCGAGCTACAGCGACGCCGCGGGTTACGCGGAGACCGCCGAGCTCTACGCGCAGAAGGCCATCGACTTCATCCAGACGGCGAAGAAGTCCGGAGACACCAAGTGAACGCGCGCGCGCGCGCGCTCGCGGCGAAGGGACGCTCACTCGTCTCGCTCGTCGCGATCGGCGCGCTCTTCGTCTCGTCGTCGTGCACGACCGGCATCTATCAACGTGGCCGCGTCGACGGCCTCAACGCCATGGTCGTCAAGGCCGAGCAGAACGGCGCCATGCGCTGCGCGCCGCGCGAGCTCGCGCTCGCCAAGGCGCATATCCGCTTCGCCGCGACCGATCTCGATCAGGGCATGGCCTCCGATGCCGAAGGCCATCTCGCCATCGCCGAGCCCAACGCGCAGGCGGCCCTCGCGCTCTCGCCCGCCGACAAGTGCCTCAGCGAGAACCTCGCGCGCGAAGGCGATCGCGACGGCGACGGCATCGCCGACTCGTTCGATCAGTGCCCCGACGTCCGCGAGAACTACAACGGCTTCGAGGATCTCGACGGCTGCCCGGACGATCCCGATACCGATCACGACGGCATCCCCGACTCGCGTGATGCGTGCATGCTCGAGCCCGAGGACAAAGACGGCTACCTCGACGAGGACGGCTGCCCCGATCTCGACAACGACGCCGACGGGATCCCGGACACGAAGGACAAGTGTCCGAATTCGCCGGAGGACATGGACGGCTTCGAGGACGCCGACGGCTGTCCCGAGGACGACAACGACAAGGACACCGTCGCCGACGTCTACGACGAGTGCCCGAACACCCCCGGCCAGCCCAACGGCGTGCGTCCCGGGTGCCCGAGCCTCATCATCGTGACCGCGAAGGAGATCCGGATCACCCAGCAGATCCAGTTCGACTTCAACAAGTCGACGATCAAGCCGGTGAGCTTCCCGATCCTCGATGCCGTCAAAGACGTCCTCGTCGCCAACCCCAAGATCACCATCGAGGTCCAGGGGCACACCGACAACGTCGGACAGGCGGCCTACAACCTGAAACTGTCCGGGCAGCGCGCCGACGCCGTTCGCGCCTACCTCGTGGCACACGGCGTCGAGGCGTCACGGCTTGTTTCCAAGGGCTTTGGCATGAACCAGCCTCTCGTGCCGAACAACACCGAGGGCAACCGCGCACTGAACCGCCGCGTCCAGTTCATTCGGACCGAAGCCCAGAGTCCGTAGCTCTTCGAACGTCTTGCCGGCACGCCGCGCTTTCTGACCCAAAAAAGTTCAAAATCGGTGTAATCACGGCGCCGTGAAGATCCGGAAAGCGCTCGCCGCCGTCCTTTCGATCGGGCTCTGGCTCACCGCCGCCCTCACGCTGTCGTCGCTGTTCGTGACGCGTCCTGCGTTCGCGGATGCGAAGACCGAAGCGACGGCCAAGGCCCTTCAAAAGAAGGCGATGGACGAGGACTACCTCGCCACCGACTTCGCGAAGGCCGCCGACAAGCTCGAGAAGGCGGTCGCCGCGTGCGGCGCCGACAAGTGCAGTGCGGCCGTCCGCGCGCAGCTCCATCGCGATCTCGGCGTCGTCCAAATCGGCGGCCAGATCGACAAGGAGAAGGGCATCGGCCACTTCGTCACCGCCATCAAGACCGATCCCGCGACCGCGCTCGACCCCGACCTCCGCACGAAGGACCTCGACGCGGCCTTCGCCGAGGCGAAGAAGCGCGCGGCCGGTGGCGGCGGCGCAGCAGCACCCGCTGGCGGTGGAGCTCCCGCGGCGGGCGGCCAGCCCGCCGGTGACTTCGTGCACGAGCCCGTCGCGGAGCAGCAGATCCGCACGCCCATCCCCGTCTACGCCGAGTACGGCGGCGAAGAGCAGCTCGTGAAGGTCATCGCCCGCTACAAGGGCTTCGGCATGACGGACTGGAAGACCGTCGAGCTGAAGAAGATGGGCGAGAAGGGCTGGGGCGGTCTCCTCCCGTGCGCCGACGTCCAGCAGGGCACGACGCAGTATTACATCCAGGGCTTCAACGCCGCGAACGACCCGGTCGCGGTCGGCGGCGATCGCAACAACTCGTACAAGGTGAAGGTCAAGCGCGAGGCCGTCGCCGAGCCGCCGCACCTCCCCAGCCAGCCGGCGCCGACGCAGTGCGCGGACACCGGCGACTGCCCGCCGAACTTCCCCGGTTGCAAGAAGGCCGGTCCCGTCACGGGCCCCGCCGAGGTCACCGGCAAGGACGGTGGCGAGTTCTGCGAGGAAGACACCGAGTGCAAGAGCAAGGAGTGCAAGGCCAGCAAGTGCACCGACTTCGAGGGCGGCGGCGAAGGTGAAAAGAAGGTCCGCCGCGTGTGGGTCGGTGTCTCGCTCGGCTTCGACTACACGCTCGTGCCCAGCGAGAGCGACGTGTGCGCGCTCTCCTCGACGAAGGACGGCCAGCTCCCGCTGAACGGCTCGAACTACTACTGCGTCAACTCCGACGGCACCGACTATCCGTTCCGCGAGGCACCCGGCATCGTCTCGCCGCGCAACGGCGAGAACGCACGGCTCGTGCGCGGCACGTCGGACAAGGTCTCGGGCGGCGGCGCCTTCGGCAACATCCGCGTCCTCGCGTCCGTCGACTACGCGGTCACGCTCAACATCCTCCTCGGCGCGCGCCTTGGCTACGTGCTCAACACGTATCCGGGTCAGGCCGCGAAGGACGACAGCAAGTCGTTCCCGCCCGTGCACCTCGAGCTGCGCGGCACGTACCTCTTCGGCCAGGATGCGCTCCTCAAGAAGGTCGCGCCGTTCGTCATGGTCGGCGGCGGTGTCTCCACGTTCGAGACCGCGGTCAAGGTGAGCGTCGTCGAGACCAACCCCACGACCAACCTGAAGACTGCGAAGGACGTCGATGCCTGGCAGCTCGCCGGCCCGATCTTCATGACGTTCGGCGGCGGTGCTCGCGTCGGGCTCTCGGACCGCGCGGCCCTCATGCTCGGCGCGCGCGTGAACCTCGCGTTCGGAAATGCTTTCGCGCCGAGCTTCGGCCCGGACGTGGGCATCGTCTTCGGCTTCTGAGCCGAAGCCGCGTTCGCTCATTTACGTGCCGTCGAGCGCCTCGCCCACGCGCGATGCGCGGAGCGCGGTGCTGCGCCGGATCGCCTCGACGTCCCGATGACCGCGGACCCGCTCGAGGAGCGGGCAGTGGTCGAGCCACATGAGGTCGAGCAGGCCGTTGGCGTCGGCCTCGCGCATGGCCTTCACCGCTTCGTCCGAGTCTTCGCAGGCGATGTGAACCTCGGCGCGGAGCTGCGCATGAAACGTAGCGACGCGCGGTCCGATGCTCGCGTCGCTGGGAAACGCCCGCACGAGATACTCGCGGTCGTGCGCGTCGAGCGGAGCGCCGCCGCCTTTGCCCATGAGCGCGACCGCGATCCGATGAACGTCGAGGTCGACGTTCACGCGCCCGAGCGCGACCGCCAGCTCCGCCGTCCGTCGCGGATCGCGAGACCACAACGCGAGGCGTGCCGCGCTCAGCAGATAACCGACTTGCTCCGAGCGATCGGTGGGCGGCGGCCCGAGCGTCCGCTCGCACGCCTCCTCGTCGCCGATCAGCCGATGGACCCTCGCCAGCGTGTGCCGGGTGTCCGCCGACCGCGGCTCACGATCGAGGGACGCCTGCAGGTGAACGGCGGCGGCCTCGAGCGGACCGACCTCGGAGCGGAGCCGCCCAAGCATCGCGAGCGCGTCGGCATCACCGGGTGCGAGCGCCAGTGCGCGGCGCAGCTCGATGGCGCAGCCCACGGTGTCGCCGCGAAAGAGGTTCACCGTCGACAGCGCGAGACGCGCATCGGCGCAGCGAGGGTCGAGCACGAGCGCTTTCTCGGCGATCTCCTTCGAGCGCGATGCCAGCTCCTCGTTCCGCCCCGTCATTCCGTAGGAACGAGCGAGCGCACGCGCGTAGAGCGCAGCGATCGACGCGTCGCCGGGCGCCAGCATGTGCGAATCCGCGAGAAGGCGCAGGACGTTGCCGCCTTCGTCGTACCAGCTCCGCAAGAAGCCGTGTCGAGCACGGAGATACAGATCGAAGGCGGCCGGATTCGTCGGCATCGAGCGCGGTGTCGCGAGCTTCTGCGTGCTGAGCGCGTCGGCCATCGCCGCGGCAGCGTCGTCGACGATCGCGACGATCTCCGAGACGGGACGCTCGAAGCGACCCTGCCAGAGATCGAAGCCGTCCTCGCGCATCACGAGCCGCAGCAGGACATGGAGGCGATCGCCGGCGAGTCGCACGGTTCCGTTCACGACGGCGTCGACGTCGACGGGGGGCGCGGCGCCGTCGCCGAGCGGTTGCGCGCGGAGGTGGGGCGCTGCCGACAGCACGTCGATGAGATCCTCGGTGAGCGTGTGCGCGAGGTACTGATCGTCGGCTGCGCCCTCGTTCACCATCGGACACACCGCGAGCCTCGTGCGCACGGCCAGTTGCGACGGCGCCGACGACGACAGCGCGGCCGGCACGAGCGACGGTGAGCTCTCGCGCACGCTGTCGAGCACCTCGAGCGCGAACGCCACTTCGTCGACGCTCGCGAAGCGATCCGCGCGCTGCCGCGCCATGCATCGCGTGACCAGCGCCACCGCTGCGTCCGGCAGCGTCGGGCGCAGCGCGCGGAGATCCGGCGGCGGTCCTTGGAGCTTCGCGAGCGAGGCCTGGAGCGGCGAGAGGCTCGCCCACGGGATCTCGCCGGCGAGCAGCTCGAAGAGCATCGCGCCGAGCGCATAGACGTCGGTGCGTGCGTCGAGGTCGGGCGCGCCCTCGAGCTGCTCCGGCGCCATGTACGCGGGTGTTCCGACGATCCCGCCCGCGGTCTGCGTCGATGCTCCGAGACCGAGCGCGCGTGCGATACCGAAGTCGGTGATCACAGCGCGTCCGTCGCGGGCGATGACGACGTTGGCGGGCTTGAGATCGCGATGGAGCACGCCGGCGGCATGAGCGGCGGCGAGCCCGGCGCACAGATCGCGCCCGATGCGCGTGACCTCCGCGACGCGGAGCCGCCCGCGCCGCTGGAGCATCGTGCCGAGCATGTCGCCGTCGATGAACTCCATGGTGAGGAACTTGGCGCCCGCGTGCTCGCCGATGTCGAACGTGCGGGCGACGTTGCGATGCGTGACGCGCCGGGCGAGCTTCACCTCGCGCCGAAAACGATCGAGGATGCCCGGCGCCGCCGCGATCTGCTTCTTGAGCATCTTGAGCGCGACGACGTCGTCGAGCTCGCGGTCGAGCGCGCGATACACCGTTCCCATGCCGCCCGAGCCCAGCAGTCCCAGGATCTCGTACCGGTCCGCCACCACCCACCGCGACGCGGGATCCGGCCCCGCCGGCCCGGCTGACGCGCGCGAAGGGTCGACCGAGCTGGCGTCGACCGTCGGATCGAGCGGGGGCGCACCCGTAGAGTCGTGAGTTACTTCCGGCCGCTTCATCCCACCGTCGTAGAGTAGCAGGCGTAGCCTGGAGTAGTCCTTGGCCGCGCCGCTTCAAATCGGACGATATGTCCTTCACGGTGAGATCGCCTCCGGTGGGATGGCGTCCGTCCATTACGGACGCCTCGTCGGCACCGGCGGTTTCACGAAGACCGTCGCGATCAAGCGCCTTCATCGCGCGCTCGCGCAGACGCCTTCGTTCCGGAACATGATCCTGGAGGAGGGGAGGCTCGCCGCGCGCGTTCGTCATCCGAACGTGGTGCCGCCGCTCGACGTCCTCGCCGAAGCGGGCGAGCTCCTGCTCGTCATGGAGTACGTGCACGGCGAGTCACTGTCGCGCTTGCTCCGCGCGGCCTGGGCCGCCGACGAGCGCGTTCCTCTGCCGGTCGGCGCGGCCATCATGTCGAACGTGCTCCATGGCCTCCACGCCGCGCACGAGGCGAAGGACGAAGCGGGCAAGCCCCTCGACATCGTCCATCGCGACGTGTCACCGCAGAACATCATCGTCGGCGCCGACGGCATCGCACGCGTGATCGATTTCGGCATCGCGAAGGCGGTGACGTCCGAGGAGATGACCACCGCGGGCACCATCAAGGGCAAGGTGCCCTACCTCGCGCCGGAGCAGCTCGAGGGCGATCCCGCGACGAAGCGCACGGACATGTACGCGACCGCGGTCGTGTTCTGGGAGGTGCTCGCCGGGCGGCGCCTGTTCCAGGGCGAGGACGACGGCGACATCCTCCGCCAGATCATGACGAAGAAGATCGATCCGCCGAGCGCGTTCAATCCGCTCGTTGCCGGCACGGTGGACGACGTCGTGCTTCGTGCGCTCGCGCGCGATCCAAAGGATCGTTACGCATCGGCGCGCGACATGGCGCTCGCGCTCGAGGAAGCGGTGCATCTCGCGACCGCGACCGTGGTCGGTGCGTGGACCGAGCGACTCGCGGCGAAGACGCTCGCGGAGCGCGCCGAGCGCATCCGCGAGGTCGAGGCCGCCGCGCCGCCCAATGCGCCGATGGTGAGCGATGCGACCATCGGTCCGAAGGGCACGGTGCGCCCACGCGCGGCGCCGGCATCTCCGTCGGGTCCGCGCTCGCAGCGCCCGCCGCCGCTGCCCCCTGGAGCATCGCGTCCGTCGCGCTCTCCTTCGATGGCGCCGCCGCCGCCGCCAGCGCCGCCGTCACCTTCGTCGAAGCCGAAGCCGTCGATGCCGCCTGCGCAGCCCGCGACGCTGCCGCCGTCGCAGGTCGCGACGCAGCCGCCCCCGAAGCTCGCGCAACAGCAAGCGGCACAGCCCGTGACGCTGCCGCCGCCGGCCGCGTTCGCAGCGACCGCGCTGGCGACCGCGCCGCTCGCGATCCCGCCGCCGCCCGCGAAGGGAGCGCCGCGCATCACCATTCCGTCCGCTCCGGGTTCATCGCGAGCGCCGATGACCGCGCCGATGCCGCTCTCAGGACCGATGCCGCCGCCGGCACCTGCTGCGCCCGCCGCTTCGGTGCGCGCGTCGGCGCCTCCGGCTCGGCCTCCGATGTCGTCGCGTCCGGCGATGGAGCCGCGCACGGTGATCTACGAGCCTCCGCCGATGCCGGAGCCCGACTTCATCGAAGGCGTGCGCCCTCTTGCCCAGGGCGGCGCTCAGGGCGGCGCGCCGGGAGGCGCGCCGGTGACTGCGCCGCTCAAGCCTCCGGCCGCCGGCGCGCTGCGCAAGCCGGGCCACGAGATCCGCAACGTCGACTGGTTGCCCGTGCAACAGCCGAAGGCGGCGGCGGGCTCGCTCTTCAAGCGCTTCCTCAGCTACCTCGCCGTGTTCCTGGTCCTCGCGCTGATCGTGGCGTGGATGTTCGCGCCCGCCATCGCACGCGCGTGGATCGTCACCGGCGCTGCCGCGCGAGGGATCGTCGTCACCATCGATCGTGTCGACGTATCGCGAAAGGCGATCCGCCTGCTCGACGTCCACGCCGAGTCCGCGGAGCTCCCCGGCGCGAGCGTGCGCGCCGGCACGCTGGTGATCGGCCTGCGCTGGCTCGTGCCCGACAGCATCAGCATCGACGACGGCGAGGTCACCTTCGACGGCTCCTACGGCACGGTGATGACGCGTATCGCGGAGTACCGCGCCAAGCACGGCGCGCAGCTCGTCGAGCCCTTCGCCGGCATCCAGAAGATCGAGGTCACGTCCGGTCGCATCGACTGGAAGAACCTGATCGGCACCGGCACGAGCGCGCTCATCGAGAACATCACGGTCGACGCGACGAAGAACGCGGCCCGCGCGCTCGGCGACGACTATCACCTGAGCGCACCGCTCTTCACGATGCGCATCGCGGGCGCGCCCGCCGGCCCGTGGCAGCTCGACGTCGATCGCCAGGGCATCCTCGTTCGGAGCGTGTTGAAGTTCGATCCCTCGGGCTCGTATCCCGCGTCGATCACGCGCACCGCCGGGGACGACGGCTCGGTCTCGCTCTCGCTTGCCATCCCCGCGACCACGCTTGCCGACCTCCACATTCCGTCGATCGTGCTCGGAGGCGCAGGCGGCGATCGCACGCGCTTCGAGGCCCACGGCGAGGTCACCGTCGTCGCCGTGCAGCAGACCACCACGCGCGCCGGCGACGCTTCGACGGAGGCGGGGAAGCTCGACGCGGGAAGGGCGGACGCCGGCAACGCCGGCAACGTCGATGGGCCCGCGGCGGATGCAGGAAGCTCGACCGCGCGGGCCGCGGTGACGTCGCGCTCGGTGTCGGGCCACGTGATCCTCGCCGCGGGCGGCATCTCGGTATTCCCGTCGGGCCCGCTCGTCGACGTCTCGCTCGACCTGCCGCTCGCGGGCGATGCCGCGGGTCCCATCCCGATCGCGGGCCTCCTCTCGTTCGCCGCCGCCGATCCGACAGGCGGAGGCAGCAAGGCGGCAGCATCCGCGCCCGTGAAGGGCGTGCTCGACGTCACCGGTCCTGCGGTCCACATCGAGCTCGAAGGCAAGACCGGTCCGATCCCGTGCGCGAAGGCCGCGCCGGCGGGCGGCGCCGGCGCAGCGCCCGTGCCCAGCGCCACGGCGACCGCGAAGGACGCGAACGGCGTCGTCGCCACCATCGCGATGACGCTCGATGACCTCCCCGGAGCGCGCGTGAGCTTTCAGGCGCAAGGCCAGTGCACGCCGAAGCTGCGGTGAGCCTCTCTCGCAAAAACCCTAAAACAAGCCGCAAACAAGCCGCCATGCGTCGATCGCCGCCGCTCTCATCCACCGCCGCCCGCATCCGTCCGCCGGTCTTCGCCGATCTTCAAGCGCGCATCGATCGATTGGCGGCGCGTGGCGAGCAGCTCGTTCCGCTGCAGATCGGCGACACGTGGCTCGCGCCGCCCGCTGCCGCGAGCAAGCTCCTCGGAGAGCTCGACGGAAACGACGCCTCGATCTACCGCTACGGTCCGACCGCGGGTCTGCCCGCGCTGCGCGAGGCGGTCGCGCGCTCCGTCGCGCGTCACGGGCTCGACGTCGATCCCGTCGACGAGGTGCTCGTCGGCAACGGCGGTACGCATGCGCTCTTCTGCGCGGCGCGCGCCGTTCTCGATGCCGGCGACGAGGTGCTCATGGCATCGCCGTACTGGCCGCTCGCGCCCGGCATCTTCACGTCGTGCGGTGCAATTCCCGTCGAGGTGCCGCTGACGCAGCGTCTCTACGACGACGAGTCGCTCGATGCCGGCGCGCTCTTCGCCGGCGCCATCCGTCCGCGCACGAAGGCGCTCTACGTGATCTCGCCGAACAACCCCGACGGCAAGGTGCTCCCGCGGCACCAGCTCGAGCGCATCGCCGCCGTCGCGCGCGAGCACGACCTGTGGGTCTTCAGCGACGAGGTCTACGCCGAGACCGTGTTCGACGGAGAGCACGTGTCGATCGCGGCGCTCCCCGACATGCGCGATCGCACCATCGTCCTCCACTCGATGTCGAAGAGCCATGCGCTCGCGGGATGTCGCGTCGGCTTCGCGATCGCGCCCGGCGCGGTGGTCGCGTCCGGAAGACGCGTGTCGACGCACAGCGCGTTCAACGTATCGATCGTGATGCAGCGCGCGGCGCTCGCGGCGCTCGTCGACGACGCGTTCCCGAA
>JAXDMI010000168.1:0-9420 GCA_034666145.1 Myxococcales bacterium
CGTTCGGGCTGACCATCTTCGCGACGCTCCTCTCCAACTACGGAAAGCGCGCGACGGCCTCGGTGGGCTGGCACGTCTCGAACCTCCGCCCCGAGGTCGCGGCGAGGGCCGACGGGATGGCCGCGAACCTCCAGGCGCACGGCATGAGCGCGCTCGATGCCAAGCAGACGGCGCTGCGCGCGCTGGCTGGTGCGGTCGCACGGCAGGGGACCGTGCTCGCGTTCGAGAAGACCTTCCTCTTGCAAGGCATCACCTTCCTTGCGGTCCTTCCTCTCCTCTTCTTCCTTCGCGTCGGTAAGGGCCCGAAGGCCGAGCACATCGACATGAGTATGGAGTGAGCATGGCAACTGCAGAAGCACTGGAACGAGCACCGAACGAAGCCACGGCCGACGCGCGCCCAGCGGCATCCGCGAAGAAGAAGAGCTCGCGTCCGTACGTGATCTTCGGCGCGATCGTGGCGCTGGCAGCGCTCGCCTATTTCGTCTTTCACACGCTCACGGCCGGCAAGGAGAGCACCGACGACGCGCAGGTCAGCGCCGACATGGTGCCGGTCGCCGCGCGCGTGGGCGGCGCGATCGTCGCGGTGCCGGTGACCGACAACCAGCCCGTGAAGAAGGGCGACCTGCTCGCGCAGATCGATCCCGTGGACTACGAGAACAAGGTCAAGCAGGCCGACGCCGAGCTCCGCGCCGCGAAGGCGATGGCGGCGGCTGCCGAAGCGCAGATGCGCATCGTGGAGGCGAGCTCGAAGGGCGGCCTCTCGACGGCGCGCGCGCAGCTGTCGGGAACGACGTCGTCGGTGGCCGGTGCCGATGCGCAGGTCGCTGCTGCGGATGCGATGGTGGCGAAGGCGCGCGCCGATGCCGACAAGGCCGACAATGATCTGCGCCGCGCGCAGTCGCTGCGCAAGGACGACGCCATCCCGCAGGCGCAGGTCGACAACCTCACGTCGCAGGCAGCTGCGATGCATGCGGCGGTCGCGCAGGCGCAAGCGCAGATGGCCGCCGCGCAGGAGATGAAGAACAACGCGCGCACGCGTATCGCCGAGGCGGCGGGTCGCGTGGAGAGCAGCGCCCCCGTCGACGCGCAGCTGGCGGTCGCGAAGGCGAATGCGGATCTCGCGACCGCGCGCGCTGCGTCGGCGGAGGTGGCGCTCGCGCAGGCGCAGCTGAACCTCTCGTACACGAAGGTCGTCGCGCCGCAGGATGGTCACATCTCGAAGCTCGCCGTCCACGCGGGGCAGCTCGTGCAGCCGTCACAGACGATCACCAACGTGCTGCCCGACACCACGTACGTCGTCGCGAACTTCAAGGAGACCCAGGTCGGCGAGATGAAGGCCGGTCAGGCGGCTGACGTCGTCCTCGATGCGTACCCCGGGCGAAAGTTCCACGCGAAGGTCGAGAGCATCTCGTTCGGAACGGGCGCGCAGTTCTCGCTCTTGCCGCCGGACAACGCGTCCGGAAACTTCGTGAAGGTCGTCCAGCGCGTTCCCGTGAAGCTCCTGTGGACCGACTTGCCGAACGACGTCCATCTCGAGGCAGGCCTCTCGTCGGACGTGACCGTTCACGTGAAATGACCCAGGGTCGGGAGGGGACGTGATGTCGAAGATCGATCTCGTCACGATTGCGCGACAGTTCGGTGCGGGCGGAGGCGATCTCGCGCAGGCGCTCTCGCAGAGCCTTGGTTGGCCCGTGCTCGATCGCGAGATCATCCACGACGCCGCCGCGCGACTGCACGCCGACGAAGCCCGGGCCACGAGCGTCGACGAGTACGTGGCGAGCGCGCTCTCGAAGATCGCGAAGGGCTTCGCGCTCGGCCTCCCGGAATACGCGATCGAGCCTGCGTACGAGGTCGATCCCGACGACGTCGCGCGCGCGACGCACGAGGTGATCCGCGCCGCCGCGAAGTCGACGCCGCTCATCATCGTCGGCCATGGCGTGCAGTGCGTCTTCGCATCGCGCCCCGGCTCGCTCCACGTGCGCGTGGTCGCGCCGGTGGAGAAGCGCGCCGCGTGCATTGCGGAGCGCTCGAAGATGGAGCTCGCTGCGGCGACCACGGAGGTGCAGCAGCGCGATACGCAGCGCGCGCGGTATCTCCGTCACCACTTCGGCTGCGACAACAACGATCCGATGCTCTACGACGCGCAGTTCAACACGGCGCACCTCTCCGTCGCGGAGGTCGCCAGCGCGATCACGCAGATCGTGCAGGTCCGACAGCGCGTGTGATCGGGTAGAGTCGGCGATATGACCTCGAACAAGTCCGTCCTCGTCATCGGTCTCGTGCCGGAGCTCGTCGACTTCAGCAACATGCCCGGCATGAACGCGGAGAAGGTCCGCGCGGGGATCGTCTCGCAGGTCGCGAGCATCAACGAGCTCGGGTATCGCGCGAAGCATGTCTTCATCGATCTCGGCGAGACGGCCGAGTCGGTCCTGCACGCCACGCTGGCGGAGCAGAGCTTCGATTGCATCGTCATCGGTGCAGGCGTGCGCCTACCGGTTCACCATCTGCTGTTCGAGAAGGTCATCAACATCGTCCACGAGCACGCGCCGAAGGCGAAGATCGGCTTCAATACGAATCCGGGCGATACGCTCGCCGCCGTACAGCGCTGGACGTGATCGCGATCGCGGTCGACGTGCCTTTCAGAGCGCCGTGCACTTGTTCAATGCGTTGGCGACCGCGAGGGTGCGCGGATCGTTCGCCGGCAAGCCCGACGGCCACGTCGCGACGTAGGTACCGAAGTAGCCGTGGTCGGCGATCTTCTTGCAGAGCGCGAGCGTGGTCGCGCCGATGTGGTTCTCGAGATGCGCGCTCGCCGGTGGTCCGATGTTGATCATCGGATAGACGTTCTTGTGCGCGGCCAGCTGCGCGTTCCCGTTGTACACGCCGCTCGACGACAGCAGGCTGTCGACGTCGTTGGTCGCGTCGCCGTAGAGCTCGGCGAAATACGCGCGCAGGTTGGGCGCGCCGAGCAATCGCCAGCTACCGCGATAGGCCATGAACTCGTAACCGTCACCGGTCGTCGAGGCAGCGCACTGGCTCAAGAACCCTTGATCCTGGCCGAGCGGTCGCGTGGGGTTCGTATCGTCATAGGAATAATTGGCCGCTTGCGGATTACCGACTTGGAAGTTGCTCGTGCTGCACTTGCGGAACTTGTGATTCGCGGCGCCGTCGGCGTCGATCACCGTCCAGCAGCCGTTCGTGTGGGTCGCGAGGCCGGCGGCGCCAACGCCCACGGAGAAGACGACGGTGAGGTGCTTCGCGCAGCTCGGCCCGGCATCGGCAGCACCGGCCGGCACGGCGACGACGTCGGTCGGTGGGCCGTCGGTGGCGCCCGGCGTCGCCGGCGCGGCCGCGCCGCCGTCACTCGCACTCGGCGCGTCGCCGGTGCCGATCGGCGGAGGCTCTCCCGCGGGGGAGCTGGACGCATCACTGCAAGCGGCGGCGCCGACGAGCAGCGCGCCGAGCGCCATCGAGAACGAGCCAGGACCCCGCGCTGGAACAGCAATGACTCTCACGTTGGCGCCTCGATGCAGAGAGCGTGCCGCGGCGCTTCGCTGTTCGCCGGAGCAGCGGCCTGCGCGAGAAGCGCACGCGTTCGCGCAACTCGAGCGTAAATCAGCGGGCGCGACTGAGCTCGATGACGCCGTCTTCGATTCCGCCGTATCGGAGCCCCATCAGATCCAGGAAGTAGTTCTGATAGAGCTTCCACGGCGCTTTTTTGCCTTGTTTGGGTAACAAGGCAATCGAGCGCTGCACGTATCCGGACGTGAAATCGAGGAGCGGCTCTTCCTCGGTACTTCGCTCCTTCACGCGCGCCACGCATTTGTCGTAGCCGTGCTTCTGCATGTGATTGAGGAGCCGACAGACGTATTCGCAGACGAGATCGCACTTCAGCGTCCATGACGCGTTCGTGTATCCGAGCGCGATGGCGAGGTTGGGGACGTCGCTCAGCATCGTCCCGCGGTAGTTCATCGTCTTGCCGACGTCGACCGGCGAACCGTCGACGGTCAGCTTCACGTCACCGAGCAGCAGCAGCTTGAGCCCGGTGGCCGTGACCACGAGGTCGGCGTCGAGGTGCTTGCCGGAGCGCAGCGCGAGCCCTGTCTCGTCGAAGGCCTCGATGTGATCGGTGACGATGTCGACGCGTCCTTCCTTCATCGCCGCGAAGAGATCGCCGTCCGGTGCCAGACAGACGCGCTGATCCCAGACCCCATAGGTCGGCGTGAAATGCGTTCTTACGTCGTGATCGGGCCCGAGGTGCTTCCGCACTTCGTTCACGACCATCTTCTTCGCGCGAGCGGGATAACGGCGCGAGAAATTGAAGAACGCCATGCCGAGGAGCACGTTCTTCCAGCGGGTCATGTCGTAGGCGACCTTGCTGGGCAGCATGCGGTCGAGAAAGCGCGAGACACGATCGACGGCAGGACGCGCGAGGATGTACGTCGGCGAGCGCTGGAGCATCGTGACGCGAGCGGCCTTCTTCGCGAGCTCGGGGACCAACGTGACCGCCGTGGCTCCGCTGCCGATCACCACGACGCGCTTTCCCGTGTAGTCGACGTCTTCGGTCCACTTCTGGGGATGGACGACGCGGCCGCGAAAGCGCTCCGCGCCCGGGAAGTCCGGGGTGTAGCCGCCCTCGTAGTCGTAATAGCCGCTGCACATCAGGAGAAAGCGGCACGTGAGCTGCACGATCTCGCCGGTGTCCGTGCGTCGCGCTTCGACGGTCCAGCGCGCGGTATCGCTCGACCACGAAGCACGCACCACGCGGTGCCCGTAGCGGATCTTGCGATCGATCCCGTGCTCGCGCGCGGTGTCGCGGATGTACTCGAGGATGGCGGGGCCGTCGGCGATGGCCTTCGCGCCTTCCCACGTGCGGAACGCGAAGCCGAGCGTGTGCATGTCCGAGTCGGAGCGAATGCCGGGATAGCGGAAGAGGTCCCAGGTGCCTCCGAGCGTGTCGCGGCTCTCGAGGATCGCATACGTGCGGCCCGGGCTCTCGGTCTGGAGGTGATAGGCGGCCGCGATGCCGGAGAGGCCCGCACCGACGACCAGGACATCGAGGCTCTCGCTCATCCTCTATGTCTTAGCGTTCTCGCGCGCGCCGCGGGTGAGCTTCGCGAGGAGCGGCGGTATCTCGCCCAGCAGCTCGCGCGCGAGGAAGCCCAACGGCCCGAGCTTGCGGGCCAGCGCTTCGCCCGCTTTCGCATGCACGTGGACGCCCCATGCCGTCGCTTGCATCGCGTCGGCCCCGCGCGCGCAGAGCCCGGCGATGACGCCCGAGAGCGTATCGCCCGAGCCCGACGTGCCGAGCCCGAGGTTGCCGGCCGTGTCGTGGAAGAGGCGACCGTCCGGCGCGGCCACGTACGTGCACGGTCCCTTCAGCGCGATGACCACGCCCAGCGCCCGGGCCTTCGCGCGCGCGAGCTCTTCGGATCGCGCGAACACCTCGTCGCGATCGACGCCGCAGAGCTTCGCCATCTCGCCGGCATGAGGCGTCGCGATGATGCGCGGCTTCGCGGCTCGGCTCGGCTTTCGCTGCTTCTTTCGCGAGAGCGCCTCGAGCGCTCCCGCATCGAGTACGGCGATCGCGTGGTCGTTGCGATGCAGGAATTCGTCGAGGAGCTCGCTCACGGCTCCGGCATCGGTCATTCCTGGTCCGAGGAGGAGGGCGTCGCAGCTCTCGAGATCGCCCCCGAGCGCACGGTGAGCGCCCTTCGCGATCTCGCCCGAGCGCGTCTCACGCAGAGCGATCAACCGAGCCTCGGGGATGTCGATGGCGACCGGGATCGCCACGCTACGCACCGTCGCGATCTGGAGTCGTCCCGCACCGGCGCGCAGCGCTGCGATCGCGGCGAGCATCGCCGCGCCCGGCATCTCGCGAGAGCCTCCCACCACCATCACCGTTCCGCGGCTCTCCTTGCCGAGCTGCTCGTCGAGCTCGGGCAGCGGCCAGGTGCGGAGCAGCCCGTCGGTGATCGGCTTCGACTCCTTCGATTGCGGCGTCGCCGCCGCGGCATTCTTCATCGCGGACGTACCGGCGGCTCGTCGGGTTCTTTGGTGACGGGGGCCCCAGCCTCCTCGAGCGGAGTCACGAAGTTGTAGAGGCGCAGGCTCATGCCCGCGCGGGCATTGCCGCCGGCGTCGGCTTCGAGCTCGTAGAAGGTGACACCGCAGTTCGCCACGTCCTTCGCGCGAGCGATGGCGAGGAGCTGCGCCTCGTCCATCTGCTCGAGCACGTAGCGGAAGCAGAGGACGATCACCTGATGCGCGACGACGAGCACGCGCTCACCGCGGTATTCGAGCTTCATGTGATCGATGACGCTGCGAAGCCGCAAGATGACGTCGCACCAGCTCTCGCCACCGGGCGGCCGGTAGTAGAGCTTGCCGATCTTCGTGTAGAGCTCCGCTTGGTCCGGGAACTTGGCGAGGATCCCTGCGCGCGTGAGGCGATTGAAGCTGCCGAACTCCTTCTCGCGGAGGCGCTCGTCGATCACGTGCGCGAGAGAGCGCGAGGCCTCCGCGACGTGACCACTCTCGATGACCAGCTCGGCGGTCTGCTTCGCGCGCACGTAAGGAGAGACGAGGACCACCGTCGGTCGCTCCGCCTCGGGCTTCTGCGCGAACCATCGTCCGAGCGCGCGCGCCTGCTGCTCGCCGAGCGGGGAGAGCGGCACGTCGACGTCGCGCGCGTCGAGGTCGATGGTGGGCAGCCCCGCGGCCTCGGCAGCATCGCGTGCCACGTTGCCGGCGCTCTCGCCGTGGCGCACGAGCCAGAGCGCCGACGGCCAGGGTTGCGATGCAGGCGACGGATGGGGAGACGCGACCAGAGCTCGATCCTAGGCGGCGCCGCCGAGCGCTCGCAACGAGGCCCACCGACGCAGAGGACGTGGAGGGTTGTGGTGTGAGCTGGGCTTTCATGGTGCGCGATCCGCACACAGCGCCGCTGAGGGCTCCAAATGCCCTGCGGATCGACATTTCTCCATGTGGATACGGTGTCGTACCCACAGATTGCGTCGCTTTTTGCGCAAGTGGGCGCAGGTGTAAATTGGCGCGGCAGCTGCACTACCTCGAAGACGATGAGCAGCTCGAAGTCACCTGAGGCGCTGGACACCTTGGAAGCCGACCTCCGCAGCCGTCTCGACGAAGAGGTCCGCACCCTCGAGGCCTACCGTGGCCGCCTCGAGCGCGAAGCTCGCGTCGACGCCGAGCTCGCGCGCATCGACGCCGTCATCGCTCGCCGCGTCGGTTCGATGCCGCCGCCGGCGATGCCTTCGTATCACCCGGCTTCGTATCACCCGGCCTCGTATCACCCGGCCTCGTATCCGCCGCCCGCGTCTTTCCATTCTGCGCCGCCGCCGGCGATGCCGTCGTGGAACCCGCCGTCGTCGATGCTCCCGCCGGCCGCCGTCGCGCCCGCGCCGACGTCGCAGCCGATCCCGTACGCGTACCAGACGTCGCGCATGGTGACCCTCGCCACCGTCTCCGCGATGCTCGCCGTCATCGTCTCGCTCACCGTTCTCGTCATCACCGCCGGTGACCGCATGGTCCCGAGCGCGAACGCCGCCGAGCGCCCGACGATGTCTGCGTCTGCGCCCGCGAACGTCGCCGTGAACGGCGGCTCGTGCAGCGACAAGAGCGACAAGAGCGACAAGGCGGAGCCCGCGAAGAAGACGGACGACGCGAAGAGCGAGCCCGCGACGGCCACCGTTGCGAAGGCCGTCGCGCCCGCCGCGAAGAACACCATGATGCGCCGCACGGCGACGAAGTCGGCGCCCGCGTCGAAGACCGAAGCGCCCGCTGCCGCCGAGCCCGTCGCGGTGGCTCCGGCTGCTGCGCCCGCGCTCGTGGCTGCTGCGCCTGCGCCTGCGCCGGCGCCCGCGGCGACGAACATGGACGACGCCGCGCGCACCGCGCAGATGCTCCGCGAGCAGCTCGGCGCCAGCCTGAAGTGATTCTCGCCACGACGGCGTGTGCGCTCGGTTAGTCTCGCCTCCGTGATCGGATGGCGGTCTCTCGCGCGAGTCGTCGCGCTCTCGGCGATGACGTGCACGTTCGCGCGAGTCGCCGGTGCACAGTCGGAACCGCCGCCAGCGCCGCCGCCGCCGGCAGCTGCACCGCCGCCGCCGTGGACGAACGCCGAGGCCTACGAGCTGTCGCTTGCTGCCGAGACGGCGCGCGCCGCTGGCTTGTGGGACACGTGCATCGAGAAGGACACCGCGTCCCTCGCCAAAGAAGAGCAGATCCGCACGCGCGTGCATCTCGCGGGCTGCGCCGATCGCGCCGGCAAGGTGCTCGTCGCCCTGCAGCAGATGCAATTCGTCCTGGAAAAGGCGCTCGCGGTGAACGATCCCGACGTCGCCGGCCTCGCTCAGGCGCGCGCCGCGCAGCTGATGCGCCGCCTCGGGTCGCTCACCATCGAGCCCTCTGCGGAGGCGAAGGAGCTCGTCGTCACCGTCGACGACGTCGTCGTTCCTCCCGATAGCTACAAGAAGCGCATCACCGTCGACCCCGGCAAGCATCGCATCCACGCCGAGGGCCTCCTCGAGGGCGCGCAGGCTTCATTCGACGACGTCGAGGACATCGCCGACGGCGATCGCGCGATGGTGGTCATCGCGCTTCGTCCGCGCGCCGCCGACTTCCTCACACCCGGCCAGCTCGCGTGCATGCAGCTCGCGAAGACGCAGCTCGAGGTGCTGCAGTGCCTTCCCGGCGCGAACAAGCCGCTCGTCATCCGCGCCGCGCTCGAGATGAGCGGCTACGCCGACACGTTCTCCACGATGGTCCTCAACCCCGCCGTGCGCGCGAGCGTGACGTCGCCCACGCACGGCTGGAACATCGGCGCCTCGTATCTCGTCGACGTGATCTCGACGGCATCGCCGGACTTCATCTCCACCGCCTCGCCGCGCGGCAAGGACCTCCGCCAAGCCGTCGCGGTCAACGGCGGCTACAAGCCCGGTCGCTTCGGCTTCGATGCTGCCGCCGGGTTCTCGACCGAGGCCGACTACGTTTCGCGGAGCGGCGGCCTCGGTCTCATCGGCGACTTCATGGAGAAGCGCGTCACGCCGCGCATCGGCTGGAGCTACTCCAACGACACGATCGGCCGCGGCGGAACGCCGACCAGCGTCTTCTCGCACACGCTGATCAGCAACGAGGTCGCGGGGAGCGTGAGCATCGTGATGTCGCCGACGACGGTGGCGGTCATCGGTCTCACCGCGGGATTCGAGCGCGGCGATCAATCCAAGCCCTATCGCCTGATCCCGATGTTCGCCGACGACGTCACGGTGCCCAAGGGCGCGAGCCCGGACGAGGTGAACGCCAAGCGGCTCCCGGTGCGGCCTTACGAGCAGCTGCCGCTCGAACGCGACAAGTACGCCCTCGGCTTCCGGCTCGTGCATCGCTTCGGTGGCTCGACACTTCGTC
>JAXDMI010000169.1:0-4969 GCA_034666145.1 Myxococcales bacterium
AGGTCGAGAAGGGCCTCCCCAACACCGACTGGGGCAAGTGGGTGAAGACGCCGGGCAAGATCAAGAACGGCGACGACCCCGACAACGGCGGCGCCGATGCGCTCGCGCACATCGACGAGGACGTCGCCCTCCTCGTTGCGGCCGGACAGAACGCCTATCGCTTCTCGATCGAGTGGGCGCGCATCTACCCGACGCGCGCCGCGTTCGACGCCGACATGCCCGACGCCGCAGGCATCGCGTCGTACGACAAGCTCTTCGCCGCGCTGCATGCCGCGAAGATTACGCCGTTCGTCACACTCCAGCATTTCGCGCTGCCCGACTACCTCTCGGATCCCGCCAAGAGCGCTGAGCCGCAAGGCTGGGAGCGCCCCGAGATGATCGATCTCTTCGGCACATGGTGCGGACGCGTCGCGAAGCGCTGGGGCGGCGACGTCGACTGGTGGGGCACGATCAACGAGCCGCTCGTCGCGCCGATCGCCGGCTACATCCAGGGCAGCTTTCCGCCCGGCATCATCCTCGCCGTCGATCGCGCGCTCAGTGTCGGCAAGAACGAGGCGCGCGCGCACGCGAAGTGCTTCGACTCCATCAAGGCCGCCGACACGAAGGACATCGACGCCGACGGCAAGTCGTCGATGGTCGGAATCGTGCACAATACACCGGCCGTCGAGCCCGAGGATCCGACCAACCCCGACGACGTCGCGGCCGCCGATCGCGTTCGCTACATCAACAACCACTGGATCCTCAACGCCGTGGTGCGCGGCGATTGGGACGACGACTTCGACGGCAAGTACAGCAGCCCCACCGACAAGCAGGGCGACCCGACGCTCGCCGGTCACTCCGACTACGTCGGCATCAACTACTACTCGGCGCTCCAGGCCACCGCGAACGGCCTGAAGATCCCGGTGATCAACGCGTTCATCAAGAACGATCATCTCCAGACCGATCGCCCGAAGACCGACTTCTTCTGGGACATCTACCCGAAGGGCTTCGGCCTCGTCCTCCAGGAGGCCAAGCGCTACGGGCTGCCGATCGTCATCACCGAGAACGGCATCGCCGACTCGCAGGATACGAACCGCGCGCGCTTCGTGCTCGAGCACCTCTACGAGCTCGGTCGCGCGAAGGCCGACGGCATCGACATCCGCGGTTACTTCTACTGGTCCTTGCTCGACAACTTCGAGTGGGCGAGCGGGTTCTGCCCGCGCTTCGGGCTGCACTCCGTCGATCGCACCACCGGCGCACGCGTCGCTCGCCCCAGCGCGAAGGTCTACGCGAACGTCGCGCGCACCGGCACCGTCAGCAAAGCGGACATCGACGCGCAGAAGCCGTACGGCGAGCCTGCGTATTGCCAGTGACGCGAGGCAGCTCCGTGATCGAGCACATGGCTCGCGGCGTGTCACAATGGAGCGAGCCATGAACAAGCTTCTCGGGTCTCTTGCCGTCGTTCCTGTCTCGCTCGCGCTCGTCGTCGCGGTCGCGTGCAGCTCCAGCACCACCGATGCCGGAAGCGACGCGGGGTCGAGCGGCACGAGCGGCTTCGTCTCCGAGAGTGGAACGAGCGGTACGAGCGGCGCGACGAGCGGCGGAACGAGCGGAAGCAGCGGCGGCGACGGCGCCGCGAACGACTCGGCCGTCGCCGGCGAGACGCCGTGCGATCCCGCCAAGACCGATTGCAAGACCGGTGAGGTCTGCACGGACATCGCGCGTAGCGCTCCGGTCTGCCGCGCGAGCTGCAAGAACGATGCAGAATGCACGGGTACGCCGAAGAGCGGCTGCGTCATCCTCACGCCCGGCACGCCCGCGACCGGCGCGTGCATCCCGACCTGCACGGCGTTCGGCACGGACTGCGCTGCCGGATTCACGTGCTCGCGCGTGCCCGAGCAAGCGAACGTCAGCCAGACGTCACCGCTCACCTACTGCAAGAAGACCGGCGCCGCCGCGCTCGGCGCTTCGTGCGTCAACGACCCGGCATCGTGCGGCGCGAACGCCGACTGCATCTTCTTCCAGGACAAGGGCGAGGGCGTCGACCAGTCGACGTGCCACACGCTCTGCGATCCGACGCATCCCTGCGGCCCCGGCAAGGGCACTTGCTACACGAAGGACGGCGACACCTTCGGCTTCTGCCACGACGGCTGAGCGCGGCTCACTTCGGACGCGGCTTCGACAGGCCTTTGTCGGGCACGACGAGCGCCCCGTTCCGCGCCGCGCGCAGCGCATTCGCGACCGCGCGCGCCACGTTGCGGACCTCCTCCTGGATCTTCTCGTCCTTGTCGAGCGCATCGTGGCTGTTGAAGTACGGCTCGTAGTAGCCGATGAAACGATCGAGCCGCGCCTGGTTGCCGGCGTCGATGAGCCCCATCCAATCGAGCCAATCGGAGAGCGAGCGACGCACGCCTTCGATACCGGCGACGTCACCGTGCACGGCGAGACCGTAGACGCGACCATCGAGATGCTTGGGGTACGACCAGCCCTTCATCTCGACCTCCTTCGCGCGCGCGGCGTCCTTGCCGTGCGTGAGCGTGGGGTCGGGGTTGCCGCCGTCGGCGCAGACCAGGCGATCGATCATCAGCTTGAGACCGCTTGGCGCTTGGTACCAGTAGACCGGCGTGACGATGATGATCCCGTGCGCGAGCGTCCATCGCTCGTAGATCTCGTTCATCCAGTCGTTGACCTGCCCGAGCGCGTGGTTCGGGTAACACGAGCAAGGCCAGTGACAGAGCGGCATGGCGGTCGACACGCAGCCTTTGCACGGATGGATTTCCAGACCGGGCTCGGAGGTCAACAAGCTGAGATCGAGGAGGTCGACCTCGAGCTTCTCCTCGTCGTTCAGCACCTCGCTCACGATGCGCGAGAGGCGGAACGACTTCGACATCTCGCCGGGGCAGGTGCCGTCGTTGCGATCCGAGGCGCAGATGACGAGGACGCGACCGGGCGTCGAGCGATCGTCGTAGCGCTCCTTCGCCTTCTTCAAGCGAGCGCGCGCGGTGAGCCAGTCGGTCGAGAGGTCGTAGCTCGGGTCGGCGAAGTCGGGTCCGGCCTTCTCGGTGTGCGGCGACTTGCGGCTGTTCGCGTAGCCGTCCCATGCGATCTCCTCGACGCGATCGATCTCGGCGCGTGCCTCGTCGAAGGCGGGGTCGACGAAGCGCTCGAGGTAGCGCGCGCGGAAGTCGTCACGTGAGAGCTTGCCCTGGGACTGGCCCGTGCGAACGGGCGGACTCTTCGCCATGCCCGTTCGTGCCACAGCACGAACACGATGTCGCCGCGGCGCGGAGCCGCCACGGATCCCACGACCATTGACGGCCATGCGCCCGCTTGGTACTCCGCTGAACCGCGATTCACTTTTCGCCCGTTTCGTTACGTTCCCCTGAGGAGGATCCGATGGCCGTCGACATCAAGAAGCTGTTCAACGAGGAGCTCCCCGCCGCTCTCACCAAGAACGCGGAGGACGCCCGTACCATCGGCGCCAAGTACCAGATGAACGTCACCGGCGAAGGCGAGTGGAACATCGACGTCACGTCGACGGGCCCCGTTTGCAAGCCGGGCACGGGCGACGCGGACTGCACGATCACCATCGCGGCCGAGGATTTCCAGAAGCTCGTCGAGAACCCGCAGGCCAACGGCATGCAGCTGTTCTTCGCGGGCAAGCTCAAGGTCGCGGGCAACCAGATGCTCGCGATGAAGCTGCAGAAGCTCTTCAGCTACAAAGCCTGATCGGCTGACGTTCGTGCCGGGACCGCTTCACGGCATCAAGGTCCTCGACCTGTCGCGGCTCCTTCCGGGGCCTCTCGCAACGCTCGTCCTCGCGGATCTGGGCGCCGATGTCGACAAGGTCGAGGACACCTCGGGCGGTGATTACCTGCGCGTGATGCCTCCCCACTCGGGAGAGGGTGCAGACGCCACGTCTTCGATCTTCCTCGCGCTGAACCGCAACAAGCGGAGCGTGGTCATCGATCTGAAGAAGCCGAAAGGCAAGGAGGCGCTCCTTCGCCTCGCGCGCTGCTACGACGTCGTGCTCGAGCAGTTCCGTCCTGGCGTGCTCGATCGGCTCGGGCTCTCGCATGCGACGCTGCTCGCCGAGAATCCGCGCCTCGTCGTGTGCGCGCTCACCGGCTACGGGCAGACCGGTCCGCTCGCGCAGCGTGCCGGGCACGACCTCAACTACCTCGCGCGCGCCGGCGTGCTCGGCATGCAAGGTCCCGAGGGCGGGCCGCCGACGTTGCCGGGCTTCCAGCTCGCGGACGTGAGCGGCGGCCTCTACGCCGTGATCGGGATCATGGGCGCTCTGATGGATCGCGCGCGCACCGGCAAGGGCAGCATCGTCGACGTCGCCATGATCGAGACCGCGATGCCGTTCGCGATCGCCGGCTTCGGTCTGAGCTTCGGCGGGCAGAGCCCGAAGGCCGGAGCCGAAGCGCTCGTCGGCGGCATCGCGCCGTACCAGACCTACGCGACGAAGGACGGTCGCGCGATGGCGCTCGCTGCGCTCGAGCCGAAGTTCTGGATGTCGTTCTCGTCGGGCGTCGGGCACCAGGTCGACATGAGCGACCTCGTACCGGGCCCGCACCAGGTCGCGCTGAAGGACAAGCTGAAGGGCGTTTTCGCCGGGAAAACCCGCGACGAATGGGTGCAGTATGCACGTGAGCGTGATTGCTGCCTCGAGCCTGTGCTGACCGCCGAGGAGGCGCGCGCGGACGAGCATCTCGTCGCGCGGAAGATGTTCTTCGAGCTCGCGTCGAAGTGGGGGCCGATCCAGCAGATGCGGACGCCGCTCACGGACGTGGACCGCGAGCATAGGCCGCCGCCTGGGCAGGGGGAGCATACGGACGCGATTTTGCGGGAGGCGGGGATTGGCGAGGATGAGATCGCGGCGATGCGGGGGGATGGGACGATTCGGTAGAGGGAGCGAGAGCGAGAGCGGGAGCGGGAGCGGGAGCGAGAGCGAGAGCGGGCGCGAGAGCGGGCGCGGGAGCGG
>JAXDMI010000170.1:0-7331 GCA_034666145.1 Myxococcales bacterium
CCCGCGCACACGACGACGGCGAACGCGCTGGCGTGGATGACGTTGCGAATCTTCATGGGTGGCAGTACCACGCCGCGCCGCTCGCAGGTCGACTCAGAGAAGACGTGGCTCAGCCTTGACCGATCGCTTGACGCCGCCGGGTGCCCCTCCTCACGATTTTCGAAGTCGTTGTCGAAATCCGGGCTCCTCGCCCGACTCCATATCAAAGGGTGCTCGAACGCAGTCTTGCGGAAACACACCCGAGGAGAGAGACCATGAAATTTTCTATTCTGAGCTTCGAGTCCCCCGCCGAAATCGGCCGTCGGACGGGACCGGATGCCAAAGCCTATGTAGACGGCTGGATGGCTTACAGCGCGGCCTTGCGGGCGGCTGGCGTCTTCGTCTCGGGGGCAGCGCTGCAGGCAACGCACACCGCAACGACCATTCGCTCGAAGGACGGGAAACGCCTCGTGCAGGACGGCCCCTATGCTGACACGAAGGAGCAATTCGGCGGCTTCTACATCATCGAGGTGCCGTCGCTCGACGCAGCCCTCGAGTGGGCCGCGAAGTCTCCGGCCCTTCCGAGCGGCGCGGTCGAGGTTCGCCCGCTGATTCCGATGCCGCCGCAATGACAGATCCCCGGGATTCCCGTCGCGCCGTCGCCGAGGTGGCGCGGGCGTCGTACGAGCGGTTGCTGGCGTTCCTTGCGTCGCGTTCACGCGATCTTGCCGCATCGGAGGATGCACTGGCAGACGCCCTGTACGAGGCTTTGGAACGTTGGCCCGTATCGGGGGTTCCGAATTCGCCCGAGGCGTGGCTCCTCACGGTCGCGCGGCGTCGGTTGATCGACGCTGCGCGACGCAACGGCACCGAGGAGGCGGCGTTCGACGATTTGCGCGCCGCTTACGAGGACGCCGCAGCGTTGGCCTCGACACCGCAGCCATTCCCCGACGACCGGCTCAAGCTCCTCTTCGTGTGCGCCCACCCGGCGATCCCGGCCGAGATCCACACGCCACTCATGCTGCACGTGGTGTTGGGTTTGGACGCAGCGCGAATCGGGTCGGCGTTTCTGGTCGCGCCGACCACCATGGGACAGCGGCTCTTCCGCGCCAAAGCGAAGATCCGCGACACACGTATTTCATTCGATGTCCCCGAGCAAAAAGAGCTCAAGCCCCGCCTCGAAGCGGTGCTCGCCGCCGTTTACGCGGCGTATGGCGTAGCGCGCGACGGCGTGGGAAGCGACACGGGCGCGGCGAACCTTCGCGCCGAAGCGGTGACCCTCGCGCGAATGCTTGCAGCGTTTCTGCCCGATGAGTCCGAGGTCTTGGGGCTGCTCGCCGTATTGCTCCATTGCGAAGCCCGAGACCCGGCGCGTCGTACGACGGCGGGGGCGTACGTGCGCCTGTCGGAGCAGGACACGGCGCTATGGGACCAGGCACTCCGCGAACAGGCCGATACCGCGCTTCGAGAAGGATCTCGCGCCGAGAAGCTCGGTCGGTTCTTGTTCGAAGCGGCGATTCAATCGGTGCACGCGCGACGGGCGGAGACGGGGACGACGGATTGGGCGGCGGTGGCGTTGCTCTACGGCGCGTTATTGTGCGTCGCGCCGACCATTGGCGCGGCGGTCGCGCATGCGGCGGCTGTTCTCGAGGCGCACAATGGAGCCGCGGCGCTGCCGTTGCTCGATGCGATTGCACCGGACGACGTGGCCGCCTATCAGCCTTATTGGGCCGTAAGGGCGAGTGTGCTCGGACGAACGGGGCG
Organism: Myxococcales bacterium; assembly: GCA_034666145.1. Lineage (GTDB taxonomy): Bacteria > Myxococcota_A > Polyangia > Polyangiales > Polyangiaceae > Labilithrix. The sequence goes on from JAXDMI010000170.1 coordinate 1,744, forward strand.
CGTTGAAGAGGCGCGCAGCGCGTATGAACGGGCGATTGGCTTGTCGGCGGATCCGGCGGTGCGCGGGTTTCTTCGGGGAGAGATGGAAACGCTTCGGGGCGGTGCTGCGTACGCCGGTTCTATGACGGCTCCATCGCGTCGGCGTACACCGCGTCGACGCCGAGGCTCGCGGCGACCGCGGCGATCTCGGCTGTCTGTCCGGAGACGATGAGCGCGCGTTTCCACGGTTCGCCTTCCCTCTCCCGGGTCCACGTCTCGATCTCGTGTCGATCCGCCGCGACGAGCAGGCACGCGCGAAGGCTCGGGATCCGCTTGTAGTGCTCGAGCTTCTCACCGCGGTCGTACGCCTCGGTGCTCGGACTCAGGACCTCGACGATGACCGTGGGATTCAGGATGGTGCGCTCGTCCTCGGGGTCTCGCTGCCAGGCGCCGCAGATCACGGCCACGTCCGGGTAGGTTGCGAGCCCCGTCTCGAGGACCCTCACGCGGAGATCCGACATGTGCACGCGGCATGGGCCCCCACGCACCTGATTCGACAGATGGGTGGTCACGCTCGCGATGAGCGCCGAGTGCTCCGGCGTTCCTCCCGCCATCGCGTAGATCTGGCCGTCGAGATACTCGTGCTTGGTATTGCTCGCTTCCTCGTGCGCGAGGTAGTCGCGAAACGTGAAGTGAACGGAATGCCCTCGCGCAACCATTACCGCGAAGCGTAGCAGAAGCACTTTGCGACGGAGGCTACCGCCGCGCAGCCCGGCCGGGCTCGAGCTCCTACCTGACCGGCGGCGGCGGCGCCGGCGGCGTCTTGTCGTCCTGGATGCAGGAGGCGAGATCCATCATGAGGAAGAGCAGCGCCTTCTCCTGAGGCGTGAAGCCGGCGGTCGTACAGTTCGCGGGGAACGTGCCGCCCTGGAGGTCGCCGCTCGAGACGTGGATGTCGGTGAAGACGCCGCGCCCACACTGCTGCGCAGGCGGCGTACCGATGGGCGTGTTGAACGAGTAGAACTTGGGGCCGGTCGGCGTGTAGAGCCAGCGGCGCGACGTGTCCGCGCCCCCGCCGACGCCCGGCACCTGCGTCACGCTCGTCCTCAGCGCGGTCATGTCGACGATGCCGGACTTCGGTGCCGTCGTCGCTTGCACTTCGTCGAGCCAGCTGCTGAAGGCCAGGCCCTTCGCAAACGACGTGTCGATGCTGACGTCACTGCTCGTGTCCGAGGTGGACTCGTTTGCCCACGCGGCCGTGGAGGGCAGCGGGCTCACGCCGTTCTTGAACCACTCGTAGTGGTAGTGCGAGGCGAAGAGCCGTCCGCCCTTGTCGAGGTACTGCTTGATGTTGGCGCGTGCCTGCGGCGACTTCGTGGCGGCGTTCTCGCTCCCTTCGCACGCGAGGATCACGATGTCGTAGCTCTCGAGCTTCGCGGCGTCGTCCCAGAGCACGTTGCCCGCAGGCGTGCTCGTGTCGATCATCGAGCCGTCCTTGTTCTCGCCCACCGCTCCTTCGGAGTTCTTGCCCTGGTAGATGTGCACGCGGCCGGCCCCGCTCGGGTTCGTCATCTCGGTCTCGATGCCGAGCTTGCGCACGAAGCACTCGAGCGAATCGGCGCCACCGGTGGTGATCGCGATCTTCGGAATGTCGCCTTCCGCCTTGGTGCGCGGCAGGCGGGTCGTACCGTCGGCGAGCCTGGCGTCGGCACACCTGTTCACCTTGCCGGCCGGGATGGTGACCTTGCGCCTCCAGCGACCGACCTGCACGACGACCGGAACGTCGACGCCGACGGGGACGTTCTTCAGCGTGAAGTTGCCCGTCGCGTCGGTCAGCGCCGTCGCAATCGGTGAGCCCGAAGGCGTGGTCCCGCACGTGTCGCACGTGATTCCCTCGACGAAGGGCGCGAGCGCTGCGTTCGGGATGTAGACGATCGCGTTGTAGAGCGGCACGGTGCCGGAAGGGTCGAAGACCTTGCCGGAGAGCGAGGTCGTGCCCGTGGCACCACAGAAGACCTGATTGCACTCGAGGCCCTGGCATTGCGGCCCCGCGTCGGAGCTCGGGCCGAAGTCATTCGTGATCGGCGGATCTGCGGGCGGCAGATTGCCGGGCCCCGCGCTCGTCGACGAGCCACAACCCACGGCGAGGAGCCCGAGCAAGAGCGAGCCACCGATGATGGTTCGAAGCAACGCCATCAGTGCACCGGCTTCGGTCGGTTGACGGTGTTGGAGTCGAAGGTCACCGAGCCGGTCTGCGTGAGGAAGCGGCCTTCCATCGACGCGCCGGTCTGGACGCTGATCGAGATCTGCGTGAGGAAGTTACCGACCATCACCGAATCGACGCCGATGGTCGCGGACGTGCCCACGTTCCAGAACACGTTGTCGTGCCTCGCGTTGCCGATGAGGAGCACCTTGCGGCCGACGTTGGAGACGAACGTCGTCCCGATCTGGAAGACCCAGATCGCATCCTCGTCGCCCAGAGCATCGAGCATGAGATCGCCGGACGTAAGCTCGATCGAGGTCGCCGAGACGTAGAGCCCCGGCGTGAGCGTCTTGCCACCGAGGTCGCCGGAGAGCGGCACCGGCGCGCCGCTTCGCCCCGCGGCGTCGGCGTACGCGTCATTGAGGTCTTGCTTGGCCTTCGCGGCGACGGCGTCCGTGGCATGAACCACGCCGTTCACGATGCCGGGCGGAAACCCGGTGATCCCCGAGCCCGGGTAGAGCCCGACGTTGCCGTTGATGATCGTGAAGCCGGTGTTGGTGATGGTCTCGCCCGAGAGCACCACGAAGCTCCCCGCCGTCCCGAGCGACACGTAGGTGACGACTCGCCCGTCGGGCAGGGTCTTCCCACCGTCGTGCTGGATCGTGGCATCGAGATCCTCGGCGGCGGCCTCGGGGCTGCCTGGAGCGGCGCCGTCCACATCGGTCGCGAGGCTCGTGTCGCGCAAGCTGCCAGCGCCCGCATCGAGATCGACGCTTCCGACCTCGCCGGGCGCGGCGTCCGATCCGCACCCTGCCGACGCGAGCGCGCCAAGGAGAGCGACGACGGCCAGCGTGCACGAGACGGTGAGAAAGGATCGAACGGACGGTGGATGGTTCATCGCACTCCAGGCTTGCTGCGTGTCGTGATCGGACGCTCGGCAGGACACGCGCTCGATGAGCGCGCGAGGTCGAGGAGCTCGCCCGGGGCAACAGTGAGAGCTGCGATCACAGGACCGAATCGGTCCTGGCAACGCTCTCAAACTATTCCTACTGGAATAGTAGGTAGCTGACCGTTCACGCTCTGTCAAACAGCTCGCGCAGACGCTTGCAGAATGCACACTCTGCACACTTTGCCGACACGCAGCGCAACGTCGAGCGCCGGTCGAGAGCAGCGGGCGTGGAGATCGATCAGCGTCGCCGCGGTCGGATCAGCGGAGCCCGGCGTAGTGAGCCGCGACGCGCTCCGCAGAGAGCGCGTGGTTGTAATACGCGACCTCGTCGATGCGGCCCTTGAACCTGCCGTCGAACGCGCCGTTCGGCGGAACACGGGCGCCGATGAAAGCGCGTGCCGCGGGCGTGGCGTTGGGCTGGACGCCCGAGGAAACCGTGCCGCGAACGCTGCCGTCGACGTAGACCTTCAGGTCCGTGCCGTCGAAGGTCGCGGCGACGTGCCGGAAGCCGGCCTTGTCCTCGAGGGGCGTCACGGTGACGGCGTCGCGGCTCATGCCCGCGTCCTTGCTGTCGGCGTACCGCGTGAAGTAGATCGTCTTCGGGCCCGTCGCCGGCTCGTCGTAGACGAGGTTGTAGCCGTAGAGAAGCGCCGTGCTCGGTGCGCCGGGAAACGACTCCCGCGTGAAGAGCCGGGCGTTCCGGTCGGAGCCCGGCTCGGGCTCGAAGAGGAGCTCGATCGAGAACGCCGCGTTGAAGGGCGCGTCGAGCAGGCCGAAGAGCTCGCTCCCTCCGGTCCCATCGATTCGAACGCCTTTGTCTGCCGGCTCGCACCCGACAGCTCCGGGCGGTTCGACCGTCCCCGCCTCGCCCGTGACGATGCCGCCGTCTCCCGAGCCTTCGTTCGGCGGATTCGCGACGGCGAAGCGATAGTAATAGAGCGGGTGGTCCTCGCTCACGCTCGCGGCGTAGGCGCACGACGGACCGGCGTCGCCGATGCCAGCCGCGTCGTCGCGAGCAGCGTCCGAATCCTGCGGGCCGCCATCGACGCCGCCTGCGGCATCGCTCCCGCTCGTCGCGCTCGGGGCTACGGGCTCGTCACCGACGCACGCCGTCACCGCGAGCGCTCCGACGCCAATCACGAGCGGTAGAGCGAGGAGCCATCGACGCATGGTCTTCATCGTAGCAACAGCCCGTCGCGTGGCGGTAGCGGCCTCGCCCTCGGGAGGGTTCGGGGAGATCCATCGCTCGTTCTCGCGTCGGATGTGCTTTTTCCGATGGCAGAGCTCGCCTTCGGTAGATACACCTCCGGAGTGCGCAGCATCCGCAGAGCCGTCTCGTGAAGCGACATCGTCCCTCGGGAACGCTCTTCGCCATCACCGGCGCGGCGCTCCTCATCGGAGCTTGCGGGAATGCCTCGCCGCTCACCGAAGAAACGGGCGCGGTCTCGTCCGAGCTCATGACCATCACGCGCAGCGCCGTGGTGGCTCGCGGTCAGGAGTGGGTCACCGCGAAGGTGCCCTACTGCCAGGCGCCCAATCATCAGCCCGACGACGACAAGGCCTGCTCGAGAACGTGCACGCGGCCGAACAATCCTCTGTGGGATCCCTACAGGTCCGACTGCTCCGGCTTCGTGTCGTGGTCATGGGGCCTCGCCGCGCCCGGGCGCACCACCGCGGAGCTCGCGCCTGCGGTGCACGACATCACGCAAGCGATCGATCCCCTTTCGCTCCTGCCAGGCGATGCGGTCAACAAGCCGAGCGACCACACCATGCTGTTCGTCAAGTGGCTGACGCCCGGCAAGCGCGCAACGTTCATCGAGGAGCCTGGCTGCAGCGCGGACCAGCCGTACGCTCGCCAGGTCGATTCGGACGTCACCATCAAGGGCATGTCCATCACGGTGACGGAGAACGGCATCACGTTCAGTGCCATCCGCTTCGCTGCCATCGCCGACGATCCCGACGCCGGCACGGGTGACGCCGACGGCGCGCCCCCGAGCGCTCATGACAACGCCGACGCCGGCAGCCGCGCGCCGACGCCGGTGCTCGCGTCGTTCGCACCGCCGTCTGAAGCCGGCGGCTGCGCGACGACGCCTCGCGGTGTCGGAGGCGCTTCGTCGGGGCTCTCCCTCGTCGTGGGCTCCATGCTGCTCCTCGCCGCGCGTCGGCGCCGCACGTCCGGCCGCCGCGGGTAGATCGCGGGCTACGCGCGATTCCGAGCGGCTGGGCCTCGCGCGCCGCGCCGGAGCGGTGTCGATCCCCGACATCGACGCGATCGTCGGCAAGGCGCGGGTGCAGCGATGACCGCCCAGCTCTTCGTGCTGCTCGGCGAGCATGCCGTCGGACAACTGACTCGCGACAACGCGGGCTCGCTCCTCGCGCATCGTGGCCTCGCCGTGCTGACGCCAAGATCCAGGACCGCGCGCGTGCCTCCGCTCGTGTGCTCCGCTCCGTCGGGAG